>CAMKAR010000038.1 GCA_946410535.1 uncultured Bacteroidales bacterium | reverse complement strand
TGGAGAATTACATGACTTCCGACGAACTCATCCGCCATTTCTGCGTCCTCGTGGCTGCAGGTGGTGGCATGACGCTCAACGTGGGTCCTGCCGCCGACGGCAAAATCCCGTTGTTGCAACAAGAACGCCTGCTCGACCTCGGTCGCTGGCTCGACATCAACGGCGAGGCCATCTACGGGACACGGCCTTACAAAAAATTCTACGAGATGAAACCCGTCAAAGTGGCGCGCAGCGACCAGCGAATCGACTTCGACTGGAAACGCAACGCCCCCGCCCCTGCCATCAGCTGCGACCACTTCCAAGCGCATTGGCAAGGTGTGTTCCATTGTCCTGCCGACACCTACACCTTTGAAATCCAAACCGATGACCAAGCCCGACTCGTCATCGACGACAAAGAAGTCATCGACACGCAAAAGGGCAAAACTGGGAAAATGAAACTCGCCCAAGGCCAACATAGAATTGAAGTTTTCTATGAGGAAGACGACCTCGAAGCCACCATCCACCTGCTGTGGTCGTCGAAAACGATGGAAAAACAAGTGATGACCAACTTCCAGCAAGGAGCGATGCTGCCTGCAATGGGCCTGAAGGCCACCTACACCTCCGAACAACCTACGATTTGCTACACGCAAGGCAAAGACGCCCTTTATGCCATCGCGTTGGATTATCCTGAAGACCAACTCGTTCTAAACATTGACGAACCCGCTCCGAATATGAAAGTGAGACTGTTAGGCACAGTGAAGGATTTGCCGTGGAAATACAAGGACGGCCAGCTCTTCATCGACACCAGCGGACTAAAATACAGCGACTTGCACAGCACAGCGGCTTGGGTGTTCAAGATGGCCTCTTCCTCATAAGGAAGTTCACACTGAACATCCTCACAAAGGACAAATCCGAGACCAGCCTCGTCAACAAACGACTCAAAGCCACCCACAACTGGGCCTACCAGATGAATTTATTACTACTTTACGTTCGTCCCGAGTTTCACTTCCAAAGGTAAAAACTTGGAAGTGTCGCCGCCGTTCTTGTAAATGTCGCGGACGACACTCGACGACACGCCCACCAGCTCGCTCTCAGTAAGGAGGAAAATGGTCTCCAACTCGGGATGGAGGCGCTTGTTGGCATGGCCAATCATGTTTTCGTACTCGAAGTCGCTGCCGCAGCGCAGGCCACGGATGATGGTGCGTGCGCCCACTTTCTTGCAGAAGTCGGCGGTGAGGCCTTCGTAGCTCTCCACTTTCACTTGTGGATAGTCCTTGAAGACGGCCTCGCACCATTTGATGCGGTCTTGAAGGTCGAAGGTGGAGCGTTTCTCCATGTTGATGCCGACGGCGACATAAATCTCGTCGAAGATGGGCAAAGCCCTCAAAACGATGCTGCGGTGCCCCAGGGTGATGGGGTCGAAGGAACCGGGGAATACGGCTATTCTTTTCATTAGGTATGCTTTTTTCTTTGTGGAGTGCCTTGTCGTCGCTATGCGTCATTGCGAGGAGAAACGACGAAGCAAATCGAAGATTCAACGGAGTTAATCCATACGTTTGCTGGACTGCTTCGTACCTCGCAGTGACGCGAGGCGCGTCAAAGGATTGTCCAATTCAGCCTGCAAAAGTATTACTTTGACACGACCTGACGCAAATCTTTCGCCAAAATTTCGCTGATGGAACGGAAAGTTTCTCTCAAAAAAGTTTCAAGTTCTTCGTTTCCAATGAGTTTTATTTCCGTGATGCCTTCTTCGGTTTGTGGCTTGGGCTGGATGGCTTCGTCGGTATGCATCAGATACCAATAGGTGCGTTTCAGTTTCCATTCGTCATGCTCGAAGTAGCAATGCCAGGTTGATGGCAATTCATTGACAATCTTCAATTTGCCGATTCCCGTTTCTTCCTCTACCTCGCGCAGGGCGGCTTGCTCGGGTGTCTCGCCTTTTTCTATATGTCCCTTGGGCAGGTCGGGGATGCCTTTGCGCATGATGCCGACAAATTTGCCGTCTTTTTCGACGATGCCACCCGCCGCTGGGGCCGTCTTGAAGGTCTCTTTAAGGGCCAAGGCCACGGCGCTTTGGCTCACTTCATGAATGAATGTGTCGCCCGCATCGTGTTCATTGAGCCATTCGGGAAGAAAATCACACAAAAGTTCCGCATCGTATCTGTCAGATTCTTGGGCTGTTGCGCCGAAGTTTAAGGTGTCACTGTCAATTTTTGGGAAAATCAATGCCTTTTTTTCATGAAAAATCTTGTACATTTGTAGCCGATTTTGAATTTCAATTTAGGCGACAAATATACAACTTTTATGAAATACGACGATTCAGCATTGACATTGGCCCAGCATTTGCTGCAAATCAAGGCCGTGAAACTCAGTCCGAAAGCCCCGTTCACTTGGGCATCGGGACTGAAAAGCCCCATTTATTGCGACAACCGCGTGACGCTTTCCTATCCTGCCGTGCGCACCTATATCCGCCAGCAGTTTGTGGAGACCATCATGCAAAACTTCGGCAAGCCCGACGTGATTGCGGGCGTGGCCACGGGTGGCATCGCCCAAGGCGCGTTGGTGGCCCAGGAACTGGGACTGCCTTTCGTGTATGTGCGCTCCGAGAAGAAATCGCATGGGATGCAAAACCAGATTGAGGGCGTCATCAATGCGGGACAGTCGGTGGTGGTCATTGAGGACTTGGTTTCCACGGGCAAGTCGAGCCTGATGGCAGTGGATGCCTTGCGCGAAGCCGGTGCCATCGTCAAGGGCATGGTGGCCATCTTCACCTACCAGATGGAGCTTGCCAAACATAACTTCGAGGAAAAGAACTGCTGCCTCTACACCTTGTCGAACTACGAAACGCTGATTTACAAGGCGGTAGAAGAAAAATACGTCACTGAGGAAGACGTGGAATCGTTGAAGGAATGGCGCAAGGACCAACAGGCCTGGAGCGATAAGTGGAGTTGAGTTATAGGAAACAAATCTGAAACAATTCTGACAAAAGAATTTGTTTTCGATTTGCTAAGATTTATTTCTTACAAAACGAACTTAATTTCCTTGATGTCAAAGCAATACGGTTTGTTTGTCTCGTCGGAAAGCAGTAATCGTCCAAACGGGTCGATGCCGGTCATCAACAGCCGCAAGGTCTTTTCGCCGACTTGGTAATTCGCCCAAGTGCGGTAACGGAACAATCTCGACAAATAGTCCTGCTCGATGGCGGGACTGTTTTTTTTGAGCCTTTCCACTTCGACTACGATGCTTTCTGCGATTTGTTCCAACAGCGGCTGCAATTCGTACTCCTTTCCCGTAATCTGCTTCAGCGAAATGGGATGCGTAGGCCAATCATGGAAATTCAATTGGTTGACATTCAGACCAATACCAATGATGGAAGTATCCATCATGTTGGCCTTGATGGTGCTGTTGATGAGGATGCCGGCAAGTTTGTGGCCATCGTAATAGATGTCGTTGGGCCACTTGATGGAGAGTTTTTCGACGGGCAAAAACCTATCCAATACCTTGACGATGCCCAACGGCACTGCCTGCGACAACAGGAACTGCCGTTCGGCAGGCAAGAAGCTCGTATCAAGGGCCAAAGAAAACGTGAGGTTTTGCCCTTTGGCGCTTTCCCAGCCATTGGTTCCCATACCTTTGCCTGCGGTTTGCTCGTCGGCGCTGACCACAAGGTTGCGGATGTCGGCTTCCGGCTGCATTCGTTGCAGGTAGGCGTTGGTTGAGTCGATGGTTTGCAGATGAGAAAAAACGAGCGACATAATGCTTATTTTACGACAATTCTATGGGTTTGTCCTTGTGTTTTTATGGCGTAAATACCAGAACCAAAGGGTTTTAAGTCAAGGCTGACGAAGTCTTCACCTTTGCTTTCAAAAACGCATTGCCCCAACATATTATATAAGGTAACCTTGCGTCCGCCCGCCCTGATGTTGACGATGCCGTCGGTCGGGTTAGGATACACTTGAATGCCGTTTTCCATAGATTCGTTGGTTAAGGCCGAAGCAAGGTCGTGTTTGCATGCCTGATAGACCTCATGCGTGTTGCGGCTCTGGATCCACGCTATGGTTGATAGATTCTCTATACCTTGATTGTCAGTCGATTGCGAATCGAAAGTGTAGTCGAAATGGTCGCCCATTTCCAAACTGCCGAGGTCGAGGCCAGAAGCATCGGTAAGGAACTCTTTCAAGACATGAAGAAAATCGGTTTCGCCATTTGTGCCAGGAGGCATGTCGAAATGGGTCTCTCTTTCCACAAGGGCGACAAACAATCGCAAATCGCCACCGACCGATGACAGAGCTTTGCCTTCGACACGAACAGTAATCTTATTGTCGACTGGATGGACTCCGGATTCGATTTGCATTTCAAAGTGTGGAGGAATGTTCAGCAATTGGTTGATAATGTTTTGATTGATTCCCGAAGGGGCTGAAAAAAAGCGGTTTCCGTCGAGGATGGCGGTGGGCACGGTGGCAACATTGTAGAAATCCGTCCTGGCATCAATGCTGGCTGCATTGGACAGATACATGGGGTCGGTCGCCAAAGGCCAACGTGTGTGGTATTTGATGACGGCCAAACGGTCAATATTGGCCTCGATAAGGGAATCAAAAGCCGGATTTTGCTGGGCGCATGGCGTGCAACCTGCGTTAGTGAAGCTTTCAACCAACATCACGCGATCGTTTTGTGCGCTGACATTCAGCCCAAAAAACATCAACACGGCAACCCCCAATCGGCGGAAACTTTTCATTACGGCAACGAATAAAATGTATTTTCAAGCACAAAAGTAGGTATTTTTCAAAAAATGGCAATATTTTTGTTGCGGGATTGGGAAAAGTTTTGCAATTTTGCAAGTTGAAAATCGAATATGTATCATTTAAAACAGTTTCTATGATGAAAAAATCTATTTTTACTTTGGTTTTTATGGCCATGATGGGCTGGGTTTCAGCGCAATCGCTGCAATTTGAGCTCAACGGCCAGGCACTCGCAAACGGCGAGAGGATCATTTGCACCAACATCCTCGAATGGGGCGAGCTGCAACAAGACATGCAGCTCCGTAACCTCACCAACGAAGCCATCGAAGTGATGGTCCAAAAGGAGGAAGTCGACATCGTTGAAGGCACGGCCAACTATTTCTGCTGGGGCAGCTGCTACACTCCCGAAGTGTTCATCAGCCCGAGGCCGGTGACCTTGAATGCCGGCGCATTGAGCGGTGAGCACGACCTCTCGTTCCATCATCAGATCGACCCCGAAATGTCGGGCGACCCGAACAACTTCATCGTCGGCACCTCCGTCGTGAAGTATTACGCCTACCCCTTTGGCCAGGAGGATGACAAGGTTTGCGTCCAGATTTGGTTTGCCTACAATGCCGAGGGCATCGACGAGCAGGTGGCCTACAGCTTTGGCAACGCCTACCCGAACCCTGCCACGTCGACGGTCAACTTCGACTACAGCATCGCTGCCGGCGCCAACGCTTCGGTTGAAGTCTACAACTTGATGGGCCAGAAAGTGATGGGCCAGCCGGTGAACACCATGCAGAACCACATGGCGATTTCGGTTGCCGACCTCGCGGAAGGCATCTATTTCTGCAACCTCTTCGTCAACGGACAGGCAGTGAAGACCGAAAAGTTCATTGTGAAGAAGTGATCGTCTCTGAAAAACTGACATAATGCCGTGCCCACAAGGTGCGGCATTATTTTTGTAAGGAAGTCGGTGTTAACCTAAAAACATACGAAGACCATGGAAAACAACAAGAAACTTGAAAGAGACACGCAACACAAGGTGATTGGAGGCGTGTGTGCAGGATTAGCCAACTATTTCGGCCTCGACGTATCGTTAGTGAGGGTGCTTTTCGCATTCCTGTTCCTCTTTGCGAGCGCGGGCTTTTGGGTCTATCTCATCCTTTGGGCCGTGATGCCATCCGCGAGCCGCGTCCAGATTGAAAATGACGGGCAAAATGTTGCCGACCTTACCGAAACCAACCCATCCAACCCTGGCAGCAAGGGCAGCCTTGTGGCCGGCCTGATTCTCATCGGCGTGGGCGCGATAGGATTGCTGCACCGCTTCGTCCCCGAATTCAATTGGCAGACAATCTGGCCCATCGCACTGATCCTCATTGGCATCCTTTTGTTGTTCCCCTCAAAATCGCAAAAGTCATGAAAAGCAGGAATTGGTTCATGGGCGTTCTTTTCATCGCCATTGGGGTGGTGGCCCTGTTGGCCACGTTGGGTGTCATTGATTTCAGCTGGCGAATGGCATGGAAGCTATGGCCCATGTTGCTGGTCATCATCGGCATCGTAATGCTTCCCGTCAAAGATTGGCTGAAGACAGTGTTGGTTGTGGCCGCGTTGGCAGTGAGTGTGATTTTGTATCAAATTTGAAGATTTTTGTCCGATTATTCGCGATAATTTATTTACTTTGCAACTTTTTAGACAAGGTATCAACGAATAACCAGATTTTCAACGATGAATAAACGACTAATTGCCAGATTGTCAATCGCAATCACACTCTTTTTCCTTACCTCAACCGTTGTTTTCGCACAAGACAACAGCATCAAAGGCTTTGTTTACGAAGAGTCGACGGGCGAGCCTATGATGTTCACCAACGTATACTTGAAGGGCACCACTTATGGAAGCACGACCAACGAGAACGGTTTTTTCAACATCAACCGCATCCCCGACGGACACTACACCTTGTTGATTACGAGCGTGGGCTACGACACCATTTCGGAAGTGTTCAACCTGTCGAAAAACGAGACTGTCAATCGGAAATACTATCTGAAAGAGACCAGCCACAAGCTCGAATCGGTGACCATCACTGCCGACAAGATTGAGGCCCGCACCGAGACCAAGACCTCGGTCATCACCGTGACACCCAAGACCATCACCAAGATCCCGAGCGTGGGTGGTCAGGCCGACTTTGCGCAATATTTGCAAGTGGTGCCAGGTGTCATTTTCACCGGCGACCAAGGCGGCCAGCTCTATATCCGTGGCGGTTCGCCCATACAGAACAAGGTGCTCTTGGACGGCATGGTGGTTTACAACCCCTTCCATTCCATCGGCCTGTTCTCGGTGTTCGACACCGACATCATCCGCAACGCCGATGTTTACACAGGCGGCTTCGGCGCCGAATACAGTGGACGTATCTCCTCCATCATGGACATCTCGACCCGCGACGGCAACAAGAAGCGCATATCGGGCAAGGTGGGCGGCAACACGTTTGGCGCTCGGGTGATGCTCGAAGGCCCCCTGAAGAAAGCCAAGACACCGGACGAGACCTCCATCTCGTTCATCCTCTCGGCCAAGAACTCCTATCTTGAGCAGACCAGCAAGATCATATATCCGTATGCGTCCAAGGACGGGCTGCCGTTCAATTTCCAGGACATCTACGGTAAGGTCTCGCTCAACGCGCCCAACGGCAGCAAGTTCAACCTGTTCGGCTTCTCGTTCAACGACCAGGTGAACAACTATATGTCGCTGTCCGACTTCGGATGGAATTCATTCGGCGCAGGTGCCAATTTCCTCGTCATTCCTGGCAAATCGCCTGTGATGATTGAGGGTAACATTGCCTATTCAAGCTATACTTCACGGATGAAGGAGGTTGACAGCCCCGACCGTTATAGCACCATCAACGGCTTCAACATGGGCTTCGATTTCAGCCAGTTCATGGGCAAACACACGCTGAAATATGGTATTGAAATGCTTGGCTATACCACTGACTATCTTACATATAGTGTGTATGGCCACAATAAGATCGGGTCAAAGGTGAACTCTACCGAAATAGGAGCCTATGCCAAATTCAAGGCCGTGTTGGGCAATCTTTTGCTCGAACCGAGTTTCCGCTTGCAGTATTATCCTTCTGTGACGAAAGGCGGTTTATCACCCGAGCCTCGCATTGCAGCCAAATACAACGCTACCGACCGTTTCCGCCTGAAGGCAGCCGCTGGCATGTATTCGCAGAACTTTGTGGCTGCCACCAGCGACCGCGACGTGGTGAACCTGTTCTATGGTTTCCTTTCGGGTATCGACAACCTTCCGAAGACCTATGACGGGAAAGAAATCACCAGCTACCTTCAAAAGGCCAACCACTTTGTGTTGGGTGGCGAGTTCGACCTGTCGCAAAAGGCCACGTTGAACATCGAAGGCTATTGGAAAGACTTTGTGCAGCTGACCAATATCAACCGCAACAAGATTTATCCCGACGGCGTTTCCGACATCCCCGACTTGCTGAAAAAGGACTTCACCAAGGAGACTGGCGATGCCTACGGTTTCGATGTCTCGGTCAAATACGAGGACCAGCATTGGTATCTTTGGGCTGTCTATGCCTTGGGCTTCGTGACTCGCGAGTATGAGAAGGCCGTGGAAGATGGTGTGGAACTCGTTGAATATGCGCCCCATTTTGACCGTCGCCACAACATCAACGTGATTCTGACCTATACTGCGGGATCCAAGCGCCAGTGGGAGTTTAGCGGACGTTGGAACTTCGGCACGGGATTCCCCTTTACCCAAGTACAGGGCTTCTATGAGTATTATTCCTTCCAAAACGGCATCAACTTCGACTACACCACCACAAACGGCGAGTTGGGCGTGCTTTATGGCGAACTCAACGGAGGCCGACTGCCCACGTATCACCGCTTCGACATCGACGTGAAGCGTAAGTTCTACTTCTCTGAAAACGTGATGCTTGAGGCCAACCTCGGCGTGACCAACGTGTATAACCGCAACAACGTGTTCTATGTCAACTTGGTGACCAGCGAAGTGGCCCGTCAGCTGCCCATCCTGCCCACTTTGGGCCTGACTTTCTCGTTCTGAACCCTTACGAACCCATGAATGCTTTACCGAACCCACCTAAGGCCGCCATCCGTCCGCACGCGATGACGTTGCACGGCCATACCCGAATCGACAACTATTATTGGCTCAACGAGCGCGAAAATCCTGAAGTTTTAGCGTATCTTGAGGCAGAAAACCAATATGCGGATGCTTGCCTGAAACATACCGAACCGCTTCAGGAACAGCTGTTTAAGGAAATCACGGGACGCATCAAGCAAGACGACAACTCCGTACCCATCAAGATTCGTGACTATTACCACTACACGCGCTTCGAGGAAGGGAAGGAGTATCCCATCTATTGCCGCAAGAAACATAGCTTGGAAGCCGAGGAGGAAGTCGTCCTCGACGGAAATGCCTTGGCTGAAGGCCATGCCTTTTTCGACATCGGCGAGGTCAGCCTGAGCGAGGACGATAGGCTATTGGCCTTCTCGGTCGACACCGTAAGCCGCAGGATTTACACCGTGTATGTCAAGGACTTGACGACGGGAGAATTGGTGGGCGAGCCTATCATGGGCACATCGGGCAACGTGGTTTGGGCCTCTGACAACCAAACGCTGTTCTATGGCGTGAAGGACGAGACCTTGCGTCCGTGCAAGATCATGCGCCATCCTCTTGGAACGAACCCAAAAGACGATGTGACGGTTTTTGAGGAAACCAACGAGACCTTTGTGACCTACATCAGCAAGACGAAATCAAGGAAATATCTGATAATCAATTCGGAATCAACGCTTTCTTCGGAATGTCGCATCTTGGAAAGCGACAGGCCGGAAAACGGTTTCCGCGTTTTTCAGGAACGCCAGCCCGATATGCTTTACGGCATCGACCACTACGGCGAGCATTTCTACATCCAGACCAACGCCGACGGGGCGAAGAACTACAAGATTATGCGGACACCCGTCGGGCAAACAGGGAAACAGAACTGGGAGGAAGTCATTGCGCCACGCGATCAGGTGATGATTGAAGGCTTCACGATTTTCAGCCGTTTTTTCGTCATTGAAGAACGTGAAGGCGGCTTGGTGAAAATCCGTGTGAAGACTTGGGACGGCGCGACCGACTATTACATTGATTTTGGTGAGCCAACCTACACCGCTGGCGTGGGCGCCAATCCCGACTTCGAGGCCGTCACGGTGCGTTATGCCTACACTTCGATGACCACGCCGTCGTCGGTCTTTGAATGGGACATGGAACGGCGTGTCAAAACCCTGCTCAAGCAACAGGAAATTGTAGGAGGCTACAACCCAAACGATTATGTAACCGAACGGCTGATGGCCTCTTCGCACGACGGTGTTTTGGTGCCGATTTCGATTGTGTATAAGAAAGGGTTGGACAAAAACGGGCGGAATCCGCTTGTGCTTTACGGTTATGGCTCTTACGGCTCCAGCATGGATGCGTATTTCTCGTTGGCGCGGCTGAGCCTGCTCGACCGAGGCTTCGTTTGGGCCATCGCCCACATTCGCGGCGGTGAGGAGATGGGACGACAATGGTATGAGGATGGCAAGATGCTCCACAAGAAGAATACTTTTCTTGACTTCATTGCTTGTGCGGAACACCTTATTAATATGGGCTATAGCTCGCCGCAAAAGATGTTTGCCATGGGCGGCAGTGCGGGTGGATTGCTTGTTGGAGCGGTGGTCAACATGCGTCCCGACTTATGGAAAGGTGTTATTGCCCAAGTGCCGTTTGTGGATGTGGTCACCACGATGCTCGACGAAAGCATTCCGCTTACCACAGGCGAATACGACGAGTGGGGCAATCCCAATGAGAAAGAATACTATGATTACATCCTTTCCTATTCGCCCTACGACAACGTTGAGGCCAAAGACTATCCCGCCATGCTGATTACCACGGGCTTGCACGACAGCCAGGTTCAGTATTGGGAGCCGGCCAAGTGGGCCGCCAAACTGCGTGCCTTGAAGACAGACAAGAATCCGCTCTACC
>CAMKAR010000037.1 GCA_946410535.1 uncultured Bacteroidales bacterium | reverse complement strand
CGCCGCTCACCGTGACGCAGATGCTGTGGATCAACCTCATCATGGACACCTTCGCGGCCATGGCATTGGCCTCGTTGCCGCCCGACCACAGCGTGCTGAACGAAAAGCCCCGCTCGCGCGACGCTTTCATTATCACCAAAGACATGGGGGGCTTGATCTTCGGCGTGGGATTGGCTTTCGTGGCCGTGTTGTTCGGCCTCATCCAGTATTTCACGCATTGTGGTGTGGAGACCTTGGCCGACTTCTCGCTGCGCGACTATTTCGCCAACTATTTCAACTTCTCGAAAACGGGAGGACTGACGCCCAAGGAGCTGTCGCTTTTCTTCACCATCTTCGTCTTCATGCAGTTCTGGAACATCTTCAACGCTAAGGCCTACCGAACGGGCCATTCGGCCTTGAAAGGCCTGCTCGACAAGGACGTGCGACGCGGTTTCGGCTACACCTTATTAATAATAGCTGCCGGTCAGGTGCTGATTGTCAGCTTTGGCGGCGAGATGTTCAACGTGGAGCCTTTGCCGTTGGCCGACTGGCTGCGCATCATCGTTAGCACATCGGCGATTCTGTGGATAGGCGAGTTAGTGCGGTTGGTGAAAAAGGCGATGGGGCGATAGATAAACTAACTGAAGAAGGAAGTTAATCTGCCACCTTCCAGCCTTCAATCCGCCTTGTCGAGCTTGAAAAGTTCACGCCGATTTTATAGAGTTTGCGTCCATCTTGCTCAAAAGGCTTGGCGTATTGCTTTTCCTCGATTTGCTTCAATGCCTCGTCAGCCGACTTGTCAATCTTGAACTCAAAGATGTAAATGTAGTCTTGTCCTGCAAACAAGGCTTCCAAGCGAGGCATGAACTTATCGGGCTGTCCGTTGCGCACCTCAATGGTGAAATACTTGACAAAAGATTCTGTTTTGTCGATGCGAATGGGAGCGTAGTATCTGAAAAGGAACTTTACGTTTTTTCGCCAAAACCAAAGGCTTTTTCCTATATTTCTTAGTTGCGCTTTATTTGCGATGCGAATTATTTTTCCGAAATAGTTGCCCCGATACAAAAAAAAGCACTATTTTTGCCGCGTCATTTGGCCGATGCCCCGTGGGGTTAGTGGGCGGATGACAAACATAATGACGAGGCGTTGTGCTACGTCTTATCTGCACTAGTCGAATCTGGTAAATTCAATCATCTGCACGATAAGGCAATAGGCGACGTCCATGGGAAGGCATATCCTGCAACTTTTGTGTTGCGCTTATGGATGTGTCTGCGTGGGCATCGGTATTGCTTATCCTCAGATGATAGGCGTACCAGAGCCTCGACTAGTGGGATAAGCAATAGGACAGAGGTTCCCACGCTTTTTCATGTGTTTCTATCTTGAGTTACAGAAGACCTGCCAACAAGGGAATCGGTTGGCGAAAAAGAAGAGGAAATACAGGATCATGGCAACACACCTTATTAATAATGCCACGCTGTTCAACCATCACCAACATACCTACGAGCCTCCAAGGACAGAGGTGCTCAACCTCGTCCCTTATGGCATACTAACCAGTTCGGCCGTTATGGGACTGACCAACACGGAAAGTTTCGACATGTCTGAAATGATTGTGTTCCCATAATCCATTCCCCAATTCAGAAGACAATGGTAGGAATGGACGGAAAATACAAGTTCACATGGCGCACCGCAGCTTGCATTATAATCTGCGTTATAAGCATGGTCGCCCTGATGCTCCTTTTGAGAGCCGCCGATGGCGACATGGTGGAATATGGGCAACCTACACCGAAGGCAAAAACCGAAAAATCGAATCCCGACATCCAACTCGGTACTGACGACGAACCCCAAGAGGCCGCCGAAGAGGTTTCGGACAGGGAGCAAAACAAGCGACAGTCCTACGAACAAATGCGCCACGTCATTTCTTCACCAAACATAGAATGATTAAGTCAAACAATAACAGAATAGTAACAATTAAACACTTTTCCAGATGAGAGAAAAAAGAAACAGTTATGAAGCACCGAAGCTCGAAATCATCGAGCTTGAAATCCAAACCGTGTTGTGCGGCTCGCCCATACTAGGCAACAGCACCGAGGCAGTAACGACCGAACATTTCTCTTTCCCGTAACCTAATGGATTGGCAAAAAGCAAAACGGGAAAGAAAGAGGAAATCGATTTTCCTATTCATGTTGAGCCTTTGGCTTGTTACCACAGTCGTTTTCCTGGCTGTTAGAATCGCACGCTCCGATAAGGCTGTGCTCATCTATAATGACGGTGGCGAGGCCGAATGGATCAATGTCCAGGCCCAGCCCGACGCGCCTCTGACCGCAAAGGAGAAACTGGTCAAGGAAATGGACGAGATAGGAAATCGGTTCCTGAACGGTGAGGTGGAAACGCCTACAGACGAAGGCTTCTATATCCCATAGTACGAATTTACAAATGAAAGTAACACAAGAGAAAACAAAAGAATACTAAACAACGATGAAAACACCATTTCGATTAATGATGATAGGCTTGGTGGCGACCAGCCTGCTTGCCTCGTGCAAGAAAGAAAACAATACAAGCAACACCAACTCAAACCTCAACCTCGACGGCATCAGTTTCAAGGCCAGCACCGAAGGTGGCAACCGCAATGCCAAGACCTACCTCGACGGCGAGGACATCAAGTGGACGGCCGGCGACCTTATCTTGGTGCAAAACAGTGCCAGCCCCGTCCAACAGGCTCCTTTCGAGGTTGTGGAAGGCATTGGCTCAATGAACGGTACTTTCTACACTGGATCGACCTTTGACCGTTCGCCGAACTATGTGGCTGCCTACCCCTACGACAAGGTGACCATCAGCGGCACCACAGCCACCTTCTCCCTGCCGCAACAGCAGCAGATGATGCAGACTGGCACTTTCGGCAATGGCGCCATGCCCATGGTGGCCCACACCACCACCGACCAGCTCGATTTCTATAACGTGTGCGGCGGCATTTGCTTCCCGCTGCAAGGCGCGGGCAAGCACGTGACCAAGATTGTGCTCACCTCAAAGAACACGAGCGACAGGCTGTGGGGTACCTTCACGGCCAATTGTACCGCCGTGCCCACCACGGGCGATTTGGCCTCCGGCCCCATGCCGACCCACGTCTCTGGCGGCAGCAACAGCGTGGAGCTGATTTGTAATGGCACTACGGGCATCACCCTCACTGCCGAACCGCAGGACTTCTACATCATGGTGCCTCCGCAAACGATGACCACCGGATTCACCGTGACGGCTTACGACGGCGACAATGTCATCTACAACCAGAACATCACCTGGGATGCCACCACCCATGCCAACTTCATCAAGCGCAGCGTGGTGAGCAAGGTGGAGACCCCCATCACCATCTCCGACCCGCTGACTGTGACCACCATTAGCCCGACCTTCATCTCCTACGACAAGGCTTGGATGGGTGGCACCGTGACTGGCGGCACACCTACCGAATGCGGTGTTATTTATGCCACTTATGATGCTCTTAGCGGCAATCCTGACAATCTCGTCATGACGGGCAGCAACGTCTATAGTGTTGAGATGACCCCCAGTGGTACTGCCTACAACGACTGGGCCAACGAGCTTACCAAGAATACCGTTTATTTCGTGAAAGCGTACGCCATTAGCGCGAGCGGCGAGACCTACTACGGCGAAGCCATCCCGTTTGCAACGAGAAGGGACTATGAACACGACTGTCATGGCAAGCTGCAAGGCGTATTCTCTGTTTCACCAAGCAAACAGGTCTCCTTCGCCATGGGCAACCTGCAACATAACAACAGTGAATGGCGCTATGCTGAATACCAGTTTGAATATGTGGGCGGCGAAAATACAAGCCAAGGCGTTATGTCTGGTAATGTATATTTAGGAGGAGAAGACCCTGTTGAAACCAGAACGAAATGCAACAACTATGCCATGCAAGAAGACCAGCGCACCAGTACCCAATGGTACGATTACTTTGCTTGGGGCACAAGTGGACAATATAATGGTGCAGATTACAATGAACCATGGAGAAGGGTGAGGAATTACAATCCTACCAATCCTAGTGAATACGACAACAACCAGAATTTCCAAAATGAGCATTTTTATATCTTCGGTGATAAAGAAAACAATCTGACAGGAACAACGGCAGACTGGGCTGTCAACAACATAACCAATGGCACTGCCAATGGTAGGTACACGGGAAGTACCGCCGAATGGAATTATCTAACCAAAGTACGCCCCGCTAGTACGGTACACGGTGTTTCTAATGCACGTTTCGCTTTCGCTGAACTCACTGTAAGAAAAGACGCAAAGGTCAATGGTATTTTCTTGTTCCCCGACAGCTTTGAATGGCCTGAGTTAGTAGACAATCAACTTTCACTCATCAATGAAGAGTATCAGAATATGGCTGGGGAGGTTACAAATTGGCAACTCCCTGAAGGTAACCATTTCACGGAAGCACAGTGGTCGCTCCTCGAACACAATGACTTGGTATTCCTCCCTGCCGCTGGTTGCTATGGTATCACTGGAGAAGTGGAGTGGACTAATGCGGGCGGACGATACTGGACAAGCGACCATCGTCCTCTTGTAGACCCCAATCCGTATTCTGGAGCATACGATTTCGCCTTCTCCCCGAAACACCATTATGATTATGAATCAGGCGGCGAAGGCATTGTGAACCCATATGCCAAAGACGAAAGATACATTGGCTTTACGGTTCGTTTCATGATTCCGTAAGTGACAGACAATCCACGTGTTCCCCTAAAAAGCCTCCAACAGGGGGGCTTTTTAGGGGGAATGCCAAAACAACCTAAACTCAAAACACCAACGATGACTAAAACAAATCTTACATTGCTTACGATAGGCTTGGTGGCGGTAAGCCTGCTTGCTTCGTGCAAGAAAAACGACAACGGCGGCACCGCCGACGGCCAAGGCTTCAAGGCAAGCATCGAGCAATCGAGCGACAGCCGCACCCATGGCGAAGTCGGCGTAAATGACAATGTGGTCAACGTGAAATGGACTGCTGCCGACCAAATCTTGGTGGCCAACAATGCTGACAACGCAAGTGCTTCAACCACGCTCACCTACGAACTTACCGAAGGCGAAAACACCGCCGACGGCACCTTCTACACAGGCCAGCCCCACGACGACTTCTTCCATCCCAACTATGCCGCCATCTACCCTAATGTCAACTCCGAAGGCATCGCCAACAGCCTTTCGGGAAAGAATGCCACCTTCAACCTGCCCGCCACGCAAGCCTACGCTGGCAGCAACTTGTTTGCCGAGAAGGTCGTGCCCATGGTGGCCTATTCCACTTCGCAGACTTTGCAGTTTAAGAATGCCTGCGGCGGACTGCGCTTCCCCATGGTGGGCAGCAATGTCACCGTGCAGCGCGTCGTGCTGACTACCACTAACACGAGCGACCATCTTAACGGTGTGTTCACGGTTGATTGCAGTTCGACCAATCCAACGCTCGCTTGGCAAAGCGGAGGCGGCAACACCATCACCATCGACTGTGGCAGTGGCATCACCCTTGGCACATCTGAGACCTATTTCTACTTCATGTTGCCTCCAGGCACGCTCCATGGTCTCAGATTGACCGCCTACGACGGCAGCAACAATGTGGTTTACGATGTTGAGAACAATAGTAACTATCTCATCGAGCGTAACAAGATCAAGAAAGTGGGTGCAAATCTTGAGATACCCTTGGAGGTGACCACGGCAAGCCCGACCTACATCACCACGACATCGGCAAAGGGCGGTGTGGTCTCGGTGACGAATGGAACACCCACTGAAACCGGCATTTGCTGGGGTACCTCCATCGACCCCGTAGCCACGGGTGACCACGCAACGGGCACAACCGCCATCAGCATGACCGGCTTGATGCCAAACACCGTCTATTACGTGAGGGCCTACGCAAAAAGCGCCAATAATACCGTTTATTATGGTGATGCAATTCCTTTTGCCTCAAGAGCGAATTTCACCAATGGCAAACTGCCTGGCGCTTTCCACACGGCAGCCAACGAAGTGTGCTATTTCTCCATGGGCAACCTGCAATATCAAGCATCAACCAATACATGGCGTTATGCTAAGCGACAATTCGACTATGTGGGGTATGAACACAATGTCGCTACTTCAGGTACAACAACGATGATGAAGTTTGGTACTGTTGTAGACAATGGCATCAGATCCAACAACGATTTTGCAGCTTCCACATATAGCGGATGGGTAGATGTGTTTCAATGGGGTACAAGCAACATACAGCACGGTGCGACACAGTACCAGCCATGGATAAGGTGGCATAATGATAGTGACGCAAGCCATTATTATGCATACGCTAACAGAGTTGCCGACCTCAATAGTTCAGACGGACGAGCGGATTGGGGAACTAACACCATCTCAAACGGAGGCAGCAACGCATGGCCCAACAAGTTTACCCCAAGTTCATCGCAAATGGATTATCTGCTTCACAATCGCGTGGGCGAACGCTTCGCCTTTGCCCGCATTCAGGTAAATGATACAATTGTTAGAGGTATTATGCTTTTCCCTGATGACTTCACCTGGCCTAACACTGTTACAGTCGCGACCCACATTAATGATGATAATGGCAACAATCCGTTTGATGGGGCTTGGTGGCCGACAGGAATCGCAGACTTTTCCACTTATACAGAAAGAGAGTGGTCATTACTAGAACACGTTGGAGTAGTGTTCCTTCCATGCGCTGGTTGCTGGGGAGCACAGTCGGAAATGGACAATTGGGGCAACTATAGTGGACGTTATTGGCTGAGCGACCACTACAATGATGGACAAGCATACGCTTTTGCATTTTCACCTCAACATACAACAGAGGGAGTCGTAAGTGCAAAAAGTTATACTCATCGTGCAGTTGGCTTTTCTGTCCGTTTGATGATCAAGTGATGAAAAAACTGGCAAAATAATAGAAACACAATGAAGAAGGACACCAACAACCTATCCAACACGTTTCACGCGGGCCGTTTTCTGCAACAGTGTTTGCAGGCGAGCGGCCATAGCGAGGAATGGCTGGCCGACAAGACGGGTCGAGCCGTGGAAACGCTCGATGCATTGTTTGCCATGCCCAACATGGATGCCGAGCTGTTCGTAAGGACGGGCATGCCCATGGGTGCGTTCTTCTTCAACCGTGTGCATAAGGAAATCTTCCCCGAATAACCAACGCCAGCACTATAATTAATGGACAGCATACTGAAAAACATAGAAGCGGTTCGCAAGGCGAAGCACATCAAGCAAGAGCAAATCGCCGCTGAGTTGGGCATCAAGCAATGCTCCTATTCGAGCTTCATCACCCGCGAGAGCGACATCACCTATAGCCGCCTGGAGGAGATAAGCAGGGTCTTGGGGGTTTCGGTCATCGACCTCATCGGCTGGCCCGAGAAGTATGTCGTCGAGGCATCGGAAAGTGAATGCGCGGATTGCAAGGCCAAGGATGCCATCATCGCCAACCTCAACAAGTACATTGAGGTGTTGGAGAAGGATAGGGGACATTGAAAAACAGTCGCCCCGCCAGGGGTAGATTGATTATTGATTCATCTAGATTTTAGGAATGGCCCAGCCGCGACGGTCCGGCCATTCCGCTTTTTTTATCGGAGAGAACGAAAAATCGCTTGCCAAACCATAAATATTCCGTATCTTTGCCGCTCCAAAACAGAAAGGGTCAGAAAATGAACAAACACTTGGTTTCTATAGTATTAGCTTGTTTCATGGGGCTTGTTTTGGCCTCATGTGGCAAACCCTCGCTGGTCGGCACATGGGTTGAACCCGCCGCCGAAGGCAGCCTGCTCGGCGAAGTGGGCTTCACTTTGCTCGAAAACGGAGAGGTGAAATCCATCAATACGGGCTTCCGCGAATACAAGCATTGGGAGCAGCAAGGCAAGAAACTCATCATCTCAGGGTCCATCAGCGGCTCGGTGCCACGCGACTTCGCCGACACGCTCGACATTGTCTCCGTCAACGACAAAAACCTCATTGTCGGCTCTGATGGCTATACTGTGACTTATCAGAAAAAATGATACCATGGCTATTGGCAAATCCTTTTTCTTTAGGAGATTGCGGATCAAGTCCGCAATGACACCTCGGAACAAGGATTGCCAGAGGCTAAAGGCCAGAAGCCAGAAGCAAAAAAAAGAATATTAATAATAAATCTTAAATCTCAAATAATGAAGAAATTAGCTGTTATCGCCTTTGGCGGAAACGCCCTGTTGAGAGGCGGACAGAAAGGTACTTATAAGGAGCAGATGGAGAATGTCACCGAGACGTGCCAGTCGTTGCTCCCGTTCTTGAAGAACGACTATAACTTGGTCATTGGTCACGGCAACGGCCCGCAGGTGGGCAACGTGATGCTGCAACACGAGGCCGGTAGCCACCAGTTTGGCGTGCCGGGCATGCCCATCGACTTCTGCGTGGCCGAGACCCAAGGCCTCATCGGCTTCATGATTGAGATGGGCTTGGGCAAGACCTTCGCCAAGGAAGGCATCAAGCGCAACGTGGTCACGTTAGTGACGCAGGTCGTGGTCGACAAGAACGACCCGATGTTCCAAAACCCCACCAAGCCCGTCGGCCCTTACTATTCTAAGGAAGACGCCGAGAAATACGCTGCCGAGACGGGTGCCGTCTACAAGGAAGACCCCAAAGGTCGCGGTTGGCGCAAGGTGGTGGCATCGCCGAAACCCATTGCCATCCAGAACGTTGAGATTGTGAAGCAATTGGCCGAGCAGGGCAACGTGGTTATCACCGTGGGTGGTGGCGGCATCCCCGTCATCGAGAAGGCCGACGGCAGCTTGGGCGGCATCGAGGCGGTCATCGACAAGGATCTTGCCTCCGCCATGACTGCCATCGACATCCACGCCGACGAGTTCTACATCCTCACCGACGTGCCGAAGGTCTACATCAACTTCCGCAAGGACAACGAGCAGGCTCTCGACACCATCACCGTTGCCGAGGCCAAGAAGCATCTTGCCGACGGCCAATTCACCGAGGGCAGCATGGCACCCAAGGTGCGTGCCGCCATCCTCTTCGTGGAGGCTACGGGCCACGAGGCCATCATCACCGAGGCCACGCGCCTTGGCGACCCGACTTGTGGGACAAGAATTATTGCTTAATGGATTTTTATAGGTTATGTGAAAACGCTATGCTTAAGGCATAGCGTTTTTCTTTATTAATATAGGTCTCCAAGCGGTAGCCTTCTCCGTCGAGGACGCCGTGCAGGTCGTCGACGAGGCCGGTGCCGCGCAGTTTCAGCACGGCTTCCTTCTTGGTCCAATATTGGGTGAAGGCCACTGTTGGGTCGGTGGAGGCGAGGATCCATTCCGCTTCGGCGGGATTCATCGTCTTGCGGATGAGGGCCAGGTCAGGCTTGCGGAAGCTCTCGATGTCGATGCCGATGGGGGCGAAGTCAACAGCCACGGCTATTCCGTTCTTGCAGTGGCTCAGGTTGAAATGCACTTGCGGATAGTGAACCAGAAATGGCTTTCCGTGAGCATTGAAATCTATTTTCATGTTATTGATTCCCAGTGGTTTCAATAAATCTTTCAGCATCAGCCACGACTTGAGGCAGGCAAACTGGCCGAAGAGGTGCCTGTAGCGCAAAGCCTCGTGGCAGCGTTGCTCGTCGACCAAGGGTAACATGTGCTGCACCTCGGCTTCGGTTGCTTGGGTCATGTCATCGAAGATGGATAGCATCGTATTTTGTTTCAGGTCGCAAAAATAATTATTCTGTCGAAACCGAAGGAAAAAAGTTTTCGTTGAAGAAATTCCCCATTTTGTTTTCAAAATTGCCTTTCGTTTGGATAAATAGTCTGTTTGATTGAAATAAATCCTAATTTCGCGGCAATTTTCTTGGATATGGAGAAGAATGTATTCATACCGACACCAATTCAGCCTTATCCCGACATACCGTCGCGCGTGTTCGAACTTGTGCCTCATTTCGTTGAGAAATATGGGTATAAGGACGACATGGTGGCATGCAAGGATAACGGCGAATGGGTGAAATATAGCGGCCAGAAGTTTGCCGAACTGACCGATGCCATCAGTTTTGGGTTGATCCAAATAGGTATCCAGAAAGGCGACCGCGTGGCTGTGATTTCCAACAACTGCCCGCAATGGAACATGGTGGACTTTGCCACACAGCAGGCGGGTGCCATCTTGGTGCCCATCTATCCGACGGTGCGCCACAGCGACTATGAGTATATCATCAACCATGCCGCGCCAAAGGTGATCTTCGTTGAAGGCAAGTTGATTTATGGCAAGGTGAGAGACATCATCGAGACCATGGAAGAGCGGCCTAAGGTGTTTTCTTTCAAGGAAGTGGAAGGCGTCAAGTCGTTTGATGCTTTCTTGAAGGAGGTGAAAGCCGACGAGGCGACCAAAAAGGAACTGAAGGCCCGTGAAGATGCTGTCGACACCGACGACGTGGCCACCATCATCTATACTTCGGGAACGCTCGGAATGCCCAAGGGCGTGATGCTGACCCATCGCAACCTGATGCAAGATGTGGCTTACTACGGACCGCATTTCCCCGTGCCGCCGAGCCACAAGATCGTGAGTTTCCTGCCACTGTCGCACATCCTCGAACGTTCTGTGTTCTATACCCATGTGTTTCTCGGCAATTCGACCTATTACGTCGAGAACTTCGGTACCATCATGCGCGACATCGCCGACGTGAAGCCCAACCACTTCCTCACCGTACCTCGCGTTATTGAGAAAGCCTATAACAGCATCATGCGCAAGGGCGACAAACTGACGGGCTTGAAGAAAAAGGTATTCAATTGGGCCTTTGAGTTGGCCGACCGTTACGACGAGACGGGGCGCAACAATGGACGGATCTACCTGCTGAAGCTGCGTTTGGCCAACTGCTTGGTGTTCAAGGATGTGAAGAAGGCTTTTGGCGGCAATCTGGAGTTCATCATCTCGGGTGGCGCAGCCTTGCATCCCCGTTTGGTGAAGCTCTTCGCCGCCATGGGCATCCCAATCGTGGAGGGCTATGGCTTGACCGAGAC
>CAMKAR010000036.1 GCA_946410535.1 uncultured Bacteroidales bacterium | reverse complement strand
TGAAGTAGTTGTTTTGTTGGTGAGAGAATGCCGCCACATCGTGACGGCATTCTCAATTTGTTTAGGATTTGCTTTCTAATTTTTTATTCAATGACGACTTTTTTCGTCACCACCTTGCCGCCCACAATGTGGACGAAATACATACCCGAAGGCAGGTCGCTCACGTCGATGGTGGCCGAGCCTTTCATGTTGAAATGGCGGATTTCGGCACCTTGAGCGTTGTAGATGTGAACGCCGGCATAGCCTTGTTCATAGTCGGTGGCAATCGTCATCTGGTCCTTCACGGGGTTGGGCGTGATGCTCACTTGGAAGGGATCCGCGTCGACGTCGGGCCACTCGGGAACCGCCGTCAGGATGTCGGTGCTGTGGCTGTAGGTCACCAATTTGCCCGAGACTCTCAGGATGGGGTTGTAGGTGTTTTGGCAGTCGGGGCAGTTGTTCTGACCGTTGACGCAGTCGGGATAGTTGGGGTGGCATTGGTCGATGTAGGTTGGGTCGAACTCATAAAGAAGGTTGGCTGAGCCGTTGGCAAGATAGTCGTCGAGACTGAAGTTCCACACCATGCCGATGCTGCCGGGGCACCAGCCAGCGCGGTCGTAGGTCCAGGTGCCGTTTTGGGGTTGGCATCCGGCGGGGTTGGGGTTGCAGGTGCGCCAGAGGTGTTGTGTGTAGCTCGTGGCACCATTGATCTTGATGTTGTGCGTGGCTTCGTAGAACTCGGCGGCGTTGCCCGTGTTGTAGGCGTTGTAGTTGCCCAAGTCGCTCCAGTTGTGGCCCGTGGTCACAATGCGGAGGTTGGCTTTCTCGACGCAGGGGTCGAATTCAACCGTGCGCTCGGGGACGGGGCAGAGGTTGGCATAGTCGCCGAAGGCATAACCGCCAAACCACAATTCCTGCATGTCGACGTAGGGGTATTCGGGCGTGCCTTTGGTGTACTCGAACACCGCAGTCGGGCCGTAGCCGCTGCCGCTCCACACGTCGAAGTGGATTTCAAATTCAACGAGACCTTGAAGCACCGAGGTGAAGTCGGTGGCGTCCATGTCGTCTTCGCATTGCACGCCGAAGGGGGTGATGTAGCGGAACAGCTCCACCCACTCGCCACGGTAGTTCTTCACGCGGCAGTAGCCCATGCGGTCGTAAGGGTCGCAGCCGCTCTGACCACTCACGCAGTTGTGGTAATAGTGCATGTTGATGGCATTGAATGCGTTGACGTGAGTGGGGAAGACGTATTCGCCATGGTTGGTTTGTGCGCTGGGCGTTACCACCAAGTCGCCGTCGAAAGCGGTCGTGGCAAAGTCGGTGTAGGCGGTGGTCACCTCAAACGTGTTGGAAGCCGTGGTCACTTTGCCGCCCGTTTGCGTAATGCTGACGGTCATGTTATAGCTGCCTTCGCTCGAGGGGGTCCAGGTGTTGTACCAATAGCCGTTGCTGGGATCCTCGGGATGGTCGGTCTTCAAGGTCAGCGTTTGTCCGTCGACGCTTGCGGTTACCTCTTCAAATTTGAGGACGTCGGGGTGCTCGATGTGGGCACTCAGCACCACCATCACAGGGTTCTCGAAGTTGGGCATGTAGACCTTGGTGCCTTCGTAGGGTCGGCGGATGGTGATTTCGGGGGCGTAGTTGTCGGGGTCGACGACGTAGAACGTGCGGTTGAGGGCGGGAGCGGCCATCCATTGCGTGCCGTCGCCGGGCTGAATGGCACGCACCTTCACTTCGCCTTCCTCGCCCGTCAAGGTGAGGATGTTGCCTTCAACCGTGGCCGGGCCATAAACCACCTCAAAGCTCACGGGGAGTCCCGAAGTGGCCGTGGCGTTCAAGGTGATGGGGCCGGCGGTAATCAATTGGTCGGAGATGGGGTCGAAGTCGATGAACTGTTGCGTCAGGCCGCCTGGGAAGTGGCGGACGGTGAAGTTGTCGAAGCAACCCCAGCCACTGTTGAGCAGGAAGATCTTGTCCCACATGGCAGGGTCGAACTTGTCGCCCGAGCCAGGCGTGAGGCCGATGGGCAGGCCTTGACATTCGGGAACGGGCTCAAACTCGCCGTTGGGCACGTCGCGCATCATGTATAAGGTGATGGCACCGGCGCCATCGTTGGCATCGAGGTCGATGGAGATGCGCCAGCGGTACCATTGGTGCGAAGGCTCGAAGTTGATGTTGGCCGACAGCTTGTTGTTGGGCAGCACGACACCACTTGTGAAGCGCGGGTCGTTGCCAGGCACGTTGGTGGTCAGCATGTACATGCCGCCGTCGGGCGAGGTGCTGGTCGAGTCGGGGATGATGGGTTCGTGGTTGCCACGGATGGGAGGCAGCACGAAACCGTCGCCGTTGCCGTCGTAGCCGATGCCGAAGAGGTCGCCCCAGTGCTCACGCCACATGTCGCATTCCACTTCGATGATGCCGCCTGTGCTGAAGTCGAAGCCGTATTCGGCGATGCTGCGGGTGGCGATGTCGCCGTAGCTCGTGCCTGAGCAGGTGGAGAACACGCCGATGGTCTCGTCGGGCGTGGGTTGCCAAGGCGTGTTGTTGAAGAAGTAGGCGAAATAGCCTGTGTAGAGGTATCTGCCGCCATTGCCGGCGCTGTGCGGTCGGGTGATCCAGCCGTCTTGGCCGTTGAGTGCGGGACGGTTGTTTTCGTCGCCGGTATCCAAGTAGTCGTTGAAGTCGAAGGTGACTTCAGTTTGTGCTGTGAGACCAAGGGTGAAGGCCATCATGGCGAGGAATAGTAAAGAAATCTTTTTCATATAGATAGATTGAATTGATAATTGAATGGGCAAAAATACATACTTTGTTTTGATTATGCAATTTTTTGGTAATTTTGGAAAAATAATCTCAGTTTTGGCAGATTTGCAATCCGCCAGCCAAGAATATTAGCATTGTAATGCTGAAAATACACGTTTTGTCCTTGCTTTTCCGAAGAAACCACTATATTTACTGCTGAAAAAGAACTTGTTGTCATGAGAGCCACCGTCATAGAAAGGGATTGCAAATCCCCATACTCGGCTCCAGCGAATTGCAAATTCGCTGGAACGGGGCAATATACAAATGTGTTTATTATTAAAATTGTACTATGGGAAAGAACTTCATATTTATCATAATCATTATCCTGTGTTATGGATGCAATCATACTATCAATCAAGTTGTTTTCGATGATAATATTGCTAAAGACAATAATTCTGCTGATAGCACAATCCTAACCCACAACTATAGAGAAGGGATAATAACTGCATTATATATGCTTGACTGCAACGACCGTTTGAAAATGGGTCTTCCTGAAGAATACGAAGCGGATCCTTTGATATTTGTTTTTCTGGTCGATAGTTTGGCTGGCAGTCACGACTACTTTGCAAGAATTGAGACTAATCTTGCTATGGATCCCTGTGCCCAAGATTTGCAAGATAGCATCAACAGATGGCTATTCCTTTCAAGAATGATTGATTTTCCATTGGTTTGCGAGTTGTCCTATCCCGAAGACGGCATCATCGACGAGTTGCCGCAAACACATCATCTATTGGATAAATACATTGATAGACAAATTCAAAATGTGGAAAGTCTTGCATCTTCACAACGGATCTGTTACAATTTTGACATCATCAATTACCTTTTTTCGCTTTCAGACAAAGAGCAATTGGATTTTATCATTGCATACTATACGAAGTTTCAAAATGCTCCAAGAATTGAATAGGCCAATATAATTAAAGTACTGAATAATGAGGCCCGTTCTTCCGAATTTGCAATTCGGAAGCGTTGAGAAGGGAATTTTCAATTCCCGCATGAAAATCGTAGAGACGTGCCGAGTGATGAGGCGCGTCTCTACGTGTTTTATGGGGCGGCTGCCACGGTGCGGCAGTCCTACACAATGTTCAAAAATCCATGTTCGACTGCGCCACAATCTGTTTCGTATCAGGATTAAATGCAGTCAAATTACCCAAGCCGGGCTTGTCGGTCACGTAAACGCCGTTGTCCAAGGCGATGAAGTCGTAATTGTCGTTTTGCTCGATCACCATGTTCATGAAACTGTAGTCGACAGGGATGTGCCCGTGGATGATCTTCTTGCCGTGGCTCTTGCCGAAGTCGACCTTGAACTTGCGCGTCCACATCATGCTGTGCGTGTCCTCAAACGGGTCGGCAATGCCGAAGTTCATGCCGGCGTGGACCAAGATGTAGTCTTCCAATTCGATGAATGGCACGCAGGCGTTCATCCAGTCGATATACATCTTGGGGATTTCCCTCGGATGCTTCACTCCGAAGCTCTCCAAGGTGGCCTTGGCTCCCACGGCTTCCCAGTCTTTCTGCTCCTGGTGTTTGCCGAAGAGTTTCTTCTTTTGGTCGGCTTCG
This sequence comes from uncultured Bacteroidales bacterium, assembly GCA_946410535.1. Next base: position 7,039 of record CAMKAR010000036.1, on the reverse strand, counting down.
TAGGCCTTCACGCACATGTCCTCGTGGTTGCCTTTGAGGAAATGCACATCGTATTCCTCCTTTTGCAGGTGCATCAGGTAGTCGACGACGCCTTTCCCGTCGGGGCCACGGTCGATGTAGTCGCCCAAAAAATAGAGTTGGTCGTGTTTCGTCACCTTGAGCATGTTCTCAAGCAAGGTCTTCAAGGTGCGGGCGCAGCCGTGAATGTCGGGGATGATCCATCGTTGTGACATCAGAACAAGTTATTGAGGTTCAGTGATTCATATTGTTTGCGAAGGCGTTTCATGAAGCTCCAGCGCACGTCGGAGAGCCAACGGCGGAAAAGCTCGCCATAGTCGACCAGCATGTCGTAGGAGAAATAGAGCAGCACCGTGCCCAACAAGGCCCACGGCCAATGCAGGTTGCAGAACAGCGCGATGGTGCCGGCCACGAAGATGATTGGGAAGAGCACAAACCGCACGCCGAAGCTGACGGTGTTGCCGAAGGCGGGGTCTGTCAGTTGCTTGCGGATGATCCAGGTGGTGAGCCAAACGGGCAGGGTGACAGCAGCCGAGGCCGCATAGTAGGGCAAGCCCAAGAGCAGCACTGCCGCCCTCCACAGCGAGTTGAGGAAGGGGTATTTCTTTGCCACCGACATCACCGAGACCTTGTTCTTCTTGCGGTCGTTGGCAAATTGCAGCACGCGCTCGAAGAGGCTTTTGGCCTCCTCGGGATGCTCCTCCTTGAATTTCAGCACCTTGTCGACGATGGCACGGTTGCGGAGCATCTTCTTGTAGAGTCCGCCGGCGCGTTTCTCGTTCTTCATCTTCACGATTTCCCAGATGGCGTCGTAGTCGTCGTCGTCGGGGATGTAGGTGAACAGCTTCGATATTTCGTCGCTGAGCTGGCTTTTCAGCAGGTTGATGTTGGCGGCCTCGTTCTCCTCGGTGGTATGCTTGAAGAAGTCGGTCACGTTGATGGCCTTGCCGAAGTTGATCATCGCCGTCGAGCGGTAGCGGAAGTAGTCGCCGTATTCGATGGCGGTGGGGATGATGTAGACGGGGCTTTGGTCGCCAAACTGCTTGTTGGCATCCACTGCGATGTGGAACAATCCCTTGCCCAAGCGTAGCAGCGAGTGCTTGGTGCGGTGCATTCCCTCAGGGAAGATGTAGAGGTCGACATGGTCGTGGATGACGTCGACGGCCTTGTTGAGCGAATCGTCGTTTTGGCGTACTGCCGCCACGCCGTTGCGGATGCGGAAGATGGGCAGGATGCGGAAAAAGTTCAAGAGCTTTGCGACGACAGGGTTCTTGAAGATGTCGCCCCGCGCGATGAACACCTTCCTCATGTTGTCCGACGACAGCAGCACCAAGGCATCCATCAGCGTGTTGCTGTGGTTGACACCGAAAATCATGGCACCGCCCTTCGGGAGGTTCTCTTTCCCGTGCACCTCAAAACGCCGGTAGGCTCGCCTCGTGTGCCAGTTGACATAGGGCAGTAAAAACGAGTACCAAAAGTCAGGATCTTGTATCTTTTTGGCCATTTTAATTCAAAAAAAAAGTGGACAAAAGTACGAAAATAACCTAAATAGTTGGATTTTTTTCCGCAAATGGGATTATTTTCCTAATTTTACCGCCCCTAAGCCTTATGAAATGAAGATAAAATCACTGTTTGTCCTTGCCGTGCTGACGCTTTTCTGGGTCTTGACCTCGTGCCAAGACAACCTCCCGACAAAGGACGCTCCCGTGACCGAACGCGACACGCTGACGGCATTGCAGCATGTGCAGGAAAGAGGGAAGCTCGTGGCTGTCACCAATTGCGAAATCATCAATTACAATACCGAAAACGCCACGCCCTCAGGCTTTGAGTATGAGCTTCTTAGCGACTTCTGCAAAGCCAACGGCCTTGAACTCGAGATGCGCGTCAACGAGAACCTCGATTCGTGTTTCATGCTCCTCGACTCGTGCCATGTCGACATCGTTGCCGTGGGCATCGGTGCCAACCGCGAGATGAAACGCCGCTACCTGCTCACCGACCCCATCCTCATGCAGAAGAGCGTGCTCGTGCAACGCCTTCCCAAGGACTGGAACAAGATGTCGACGGCCAACGAGGTGGAGAGCCAGCTGCTGCGCTCGTCGGTCGACCTGGCGGGCAAGACCATCCACCTGCCGCAAGGCAGCCACGAAATCGTCTTGTTGCAGCATCTTGCCGAACAAATTGGCGACACCATCTACATCGTGGAGTGCGACAGCCTCAACAGCGTCGACTTGGTGAAGGCCGTCTCGTCGGGACAGATCGACTACACCGTGGTCGAGGAATACGTGGCACGCATGGCCTCCATCGGCCTCAAGGGGCTTGACACCAAGCTCAACGTCAGCGTCGAGCAGCCGCTCGGCTGGGCCTTGTGCAACCACGATGGCGACTCGACGCTCCTCATGGCCCTCAATGGCTGGATCGATGGCTTCGAGCAACGCAACCTCAACCGCATCTTGGCCAAATACGTCAACAAAGGCAACGTGTTTGCCCCAAGGAAACCCTCGGGCGACCACATCTCGGCCTTCGACGACATCATCAAGAAGACCGCCAAGGAAATCAACTGGGACTGGCGACTGTTAGCCTCGCTCATCTATCAGGAGTCGCGTTTCAGGATGGACTTGGAGAGCGAGAAAGGGGCTTTCGGCCTCATGCAGCTCATGCCCGTGGTGATGGAGAAATACGGCATCGACTATGACGCCACGCCAGACGAACAGCTTCGCGCCGGCGGGCAGCTGATCAGCTTCCTCGACGATTGCCTCGAGAACAAGGTGGCCGACAGCGCCGAGCGGGTGAAGTTCGTGTTGGCGGCCTACAACTCAGGACTCGGCCATGTGTATGACGCGCAGCGCCTTGCCTCGAAATACGGCAAGTATCCCGACGTGTGGGACAACAACGTCGACTATTTCATCCTCAACAAGTCGAAGAAGCAGTATTACAACGACACCTGCTGCCATGCGGGCTACCTGCGCGGCACCGAGACCTACCGTTTCGTCGAAGAGGTCTTGGACAGGTTTTATCAGTATCAAGTCACATATAATTAATTTACCAGGGTTCTTGAGCCTTTAGCCTGTCGGAAGGTTGAAGAATCCGCCCTAAAAGAAAGAAAACTATGAATCGTTTTTACACTGTCTTGATTGTCGGCATTTTGGCCGTGTTTTGCTCGTCAAGGGTCTTTGCCCAAAGCTTCAATGCCGGACTCATTGTTGGCCCGACGTTCTGCCAGGTGGATGGCGACAACTATGCGGGCTTCCACCAATTGGGCTTCACTGCGGGCGCCTATGCCAATCTGCCCATCGACGACTATTTCTCGGCACAGATGGAACTGAAGTATTCGCTCTTTGGCGCCCATTCGTCCGACAAGGAGGTGAACGAGTACGGTTACAACGCCTACAGCCACCGCCTGCATTATGCCGAGATTCCCTTGATGCTGCGCTGCAATTTGGGCTTCTTCAGGGCCGATTTCATCACTCTGGAGCTGGGTGTCAGCGCCGACGTGCGCCTGCGTTCCACCGAAGATACTAACGGTGATTTCCAGGTGACCACCAACCGCTGGAACGCATTCTCGGCCACGGCCAACGCAGGCATACATTTCGCCTTCAACGACCATTTGGGTCTTGGCGCCCGCTATATGTATTCGGTGGTGCCTATCCGCTTCACGGGCAACCCAGGGTGGTTCTACAACCAGTATTATAATAAGGTGGTGCAGATTACGCTTACCTACAACCTCAACTCTCCTTTGAGATAAATGCTTCATTGTCGCAAACTGCGTCTCGCAGTTCGGCACCTGCAATAAACTCAATATTCCGTTTCAATCCCTCAAAACCAGCGCGTCGCACGGCTGAATGCTTGAATAAGGCATCAAAGGTTTCCTTGTCGAGGTTTTCCCAATCCACGGCTTTCATGGCTTTCAGCTGCTCAGAGGGCTGGAAATCAGGCTCTTGGTTGGGTAGTGAGAACCTGTTGTATGGGCAAACGTCCTGGCAGATGTCGCAGCCATACATCCAGCCTTGGAATCTTTCTTGGTCAAGTCCTGCCAAACTTCCCTTGTATTCGATGGTCAAGTAGGAGATGCACTTGCGTGCGTCGATGTGGAACGGACTTTCCAAAGCCCCTGTGGGACAGGCTTCTATGCACTTGGTGCAGCGCCCGCATCGGTTGGTCAAGACATGACCAGTTTCGGTTAAGTCGAGCGGCAGGAAGAGGTGCCCGATGAAGAAAAACGAACCTCCACATTGTCGCAAACTGCGTCCCGCAGTTTGGTTTTTCCAGTGCAACTGACTGCAAGACGCAGTCAACGACATTGGGGGATGTATCAATAATGTGTTTTTTCCGATGAAGCCCAAACCACATCTGACAGCCCAGGCGCGGTCGAGAACAGGTGCCGAGTCGACGAAGATGCGCACGCCATCGAGCTTGCCTGTCTGGGTCTCGATGCGTTCCAAAAGCTGCCGCAGCTTGCGTTTCAGCACGTCGTGGTAGTCGGCGCCGTATGCGTATTTTGCGATCTTGTAGTGCTTGCCGTCGCCTATGGTCTGTTTCGGGAAATAGTTGTAGAGTACGGTGACGATGCTCTTTGTGCCTTCCACCAAGAGGCGGGGATCGTAGCGTTTCTCGCGGTTGCGGGCTAAGTAGCCCATCTCGCCCTCATGCCCTTCGTCGAGCCATTGCTCCACATGTGCCGACTCCGGCTCCAATGCCACGGCTTTTGAGATGCCACAAGCATCGAAGCCCATCTTCTCGGCTTCTTCGATAATCCATTCCGACACGCTTTGCGTCATTGACAACGTCGAATCTACGATTTGCTAACGAGATGAAGCAATCCGGTGCATAATACCGTCATTGCAGGAGCAGCTTGTGTCTCGCAGTCCCGAGTCCCGAAGTCTCGCGTCATCTTAGAACGGTGCGAAGGTGATGCCCACCGACAGCGGGTGAAACACGGGCGCGTCGTGTCCGACCGAAAACGTCTGGTTGATTTGGTAGGCTGCAAAAACGCTCACCCATTTCCAACCCACACGCAGGGTGGCTGAGTAGGCCAAACGCTCCACGTTGTTGATGTAGAGCAGCTTCTCGTTCACTGTGGCGCCACTGCCGTCGGTCAGCGGGTTGTCCTCACCATCGGGGCCTACGTATCTGGTCTTGGTGGCCACCATGATGCCGACCTTGAAGCCCACGCCAATCTTCACCTGGTCCTTGATGCGGAAACGCAGTTCCAGCGGGATGTCGGCATAGGTCGGGCTTACTTTATAGCGTTTGAAGCCATCCAAGTCGCGGAGCGACTGGTAGGTGAAGTTGTCGGTGGTGTAAGGGTTGAGGATGCGCGTGTAGGAGAAGTAGTTGTGCGACGTCATGCCGACGCCGATGCTCACGTTGTGCTTGGCGCTTTCGCCCAAGGGGAAGTTGTAGGTGAGGGCGAAGCTCACGCCTTGGTTGAAGCCGCGCGGGTCCCAGTTGTCGCTCGGGGCAAGCTGGAAGTCGCTGAACAGGTCGAGGCCAAAGGTGACCTTCTTATCGGTCTTGTTGGCGATGAGTTGTGCGAACGAAGTCGCCGAAATGACCAATGCAATGAGGGTAAATAATGCTTTCTTCATATGATAATACTATGTGTTTCTACCTGAAAACTGAAAACTGATAACTCCTAACTCCTAACTCCTAACTCCTGAACAATGGACATGCGTTCGTCGAGCAACCGGTTGATTTCCTCGTCCGAAAGGTCGGGCTGTCGCAGCTGGTCGTCGATGGCGGCAAGGTGGGCCTCCAAGTTCTCGGTGGTGCCTGGGATGTCGGTCAGTTGCTTCTCTTTGTTGACGGGCGGCTCAACGGGCGTGGCGGGTGGGTTAGGCGTTTGCATTGGCATGCCGGGGATGTTCTTCAGCTGGCCCATCACCATGCCCACCATCTGTTTCGTGAAAGGATCGAGTTTGTAGATTTCCACCTTCATGTCGTCCTTCAGCTCGTCGAAGTCTTCGAGAAACATTTTCAGCTGTTCCTTTTGCTCTTCCGTAATGCCTGGGATGGCGTCAAGGTCTTGTCCCTCCATCATTTTCTTGAACATGTTGAGGAGGTCGTCGAGTCCGTTATTGAGGTTGTTTTCGTCCATATTTTAAAAAGTGTAGGGACGCAACGCTTGCGTCCTGATTATTGTTGGCGACACGGCAAAAACCGTTCCGCGTGCAAAATAACGAAATTTTCGTGGAATGATTGCGACAAATTGCCAGTTTTTTCCGAATATTGCATCGCAAAACCAAGCCCTGAAGGGGCGATAAGATGTCATCGGGGATTTCAATCCCCGCTCAACAACGTCAGACAAAATGGATTTCAACACAATAAAAGTACAATTGGGCGAAAGCATGGCATGGGTCAACCTCGACCGCCCCGAGGTGCGCAACGCGCTGAATGCCGAACTGATAGGCGAACTGACCGAGGTCTTCGATTGGCTCAATAGCCGTTCCGACATCCGTGTCATTATTCTCAAAGGCAATGGCAAGGCTTTTTGTGCAGGTGCCGACTTGGCCTACATGAAGGATATGGCGGGCTACAGCTACAACCAAAACATCGCCGATGCGGAAAAGCTTTCCAAACTGTTCCAGACCATCTATTTCTGCAACAAGGCGGTTATTGTCGATGTGCACGGAGCCTGCATCGGTGGGGCCAATGGCATCATCGCTGCCGCGGATATTGTCATTGCCGAAAAGGAGACCAAGTTTGCTTTTTCCGAGGTGCGTTTGGGCATCACGCCTGCCACGATTTCGCCTTTTGTGGTGGCCAAAATCGGCAACGCCGCCGCCAAGGAGCTGATGTTGACAGGAAGGCGTTTCACCGCAGCCGAGGCCAAGGATTTCCGCCTGGTGAACGTGGTTGCCGATGAGTCGGAGATGATTGACACCGAGCGTCAATACATCGAGCATTTCCTGCAAGCCTCGCCCGATGCCATCGCCGAGTGCAAGAACCTGCTCCGCATGGTGAGCGGCACCGACGACCCATTCAATCCTGTTTTCTACCAAACCTCGTTAGCCATCGCCAACCA
>CAMKAR010000035.1 GCA_946410535.1 uncultured Bacteroidales bacterium | reverse complement strand
TGGTGAAAGACAAATAAAAAAGGCGGCTAGGCCGCCTTTTTTCATTCATTCAACAATGGTCATCTCTTCAATCAAGTGCCCGGCACCGGCAAACTTGTCGATGATGAAGAGCACATAACGGATATCTACGCTGATGTTGCGGCAGATGTCGGGGTCATAGATGAGGTCGCTCATCGTGCCTTCCCAGCAGCGGTCGAAGTTGAGGCCAAGCAGCTGGCCGTCGGCGTTCAAGATCGGACTGCCTGAGTTGCCGCCGGTGGTGTGCACACTGGCGGTGAAGGCGACGTGCATCGAGCCGTCCTTGTCGGCATAGCGGCCATAGTCCTTTTTATTATACAATTCCTTCAGGCGCGGTTCCACCACATAGTCGTAGATGTCGGGGTTTTCCTTCTCCATGATGCCTTCGAGCGTGGTGAAGTGGCGGAACGTCTTGCCGTCTTGCGGCTTGAAGCCTTCCACCTTGCCGTAGGTGACGCGCAGCGTGAAGTTGGCGTCGGGGAAGAGGCGCTTGTCGGGCTGCATCTCCATCTGGCCTTTCATGTAGATGCGGCGCAGGCGGTCGTTGTCCTTATTAATAGATGAAATGTGGTCATACACCTCGTCGCGATAGAACCCGATGAGGCTTTGGAAGACCTTCATGGCGGGGTCGTTGGCCAGTTTCTTGGCATCCCTGACCTTGAAGTTGTCCAACAATGCCGTCACTTTTTCCTGGTCGGTGAACATCGTCTTGTCGAAGAGCTTTTCGACATATCCGTCAACGTCTTTGATGTCGTTGAGGAAGGCGGGGCGAAAGTCGGCGGGCTGGGCTTTCAGGTATTCGCCGAGCAGCATCTTGGCCACGTCGCGATCGATGGGCTCGTAATAATCCTTGAAGAAACTCGCGGAGGAGGCCTTTAGGTTAGCCACCATCTGGTCCACCTTGTCCTGTGGTGTGTCTTTGTCGACTTCGGCAAGACGGGCAAAACGGCTCGCAAAACCGATGAGTTCGATGCGCAGACCGGCCTCGGCCACATAGGTGTAGGCCAATTGGTAAGGCTTAAGTTCCTGGTAGTTTCTCTCGAAATCCCTCAGCAGGTTGACGTACATATAACGGCTGCGCGACTGCATGGCCCAGTTGTAAAAGCCCTTCTCGTAGGCCTGTTTTTTCTCCACGCCGTGGAAATGGTTGATGCCTTCGGTAACGCCCATCCATTTCTTCCAGCCGTTGCCGATGCCGGCATGCTTTGAGGCGTATTGGATGCGCACCTTGGGGTCTTGCTCTTGATACCTATTATAAATGTCTAAAACCTTGCCGCGCAGGTCCACCATAACGGGATCGATGACGTTGGCCTCTTGGTCGACGGCCACGGCGGGCAGGTATTCGTTGGTGCGGGCGGGATAGCCGAACACGAAGGCGAAGTCGCCCTCGTTGGCACCTTTCAGCGAGATTTCGAGGTGCTTGGCGGGCTTGTAAGGCACATTGTCCTTATGGTAGGCTGCCGGATGGCCGTCCTTGTCGGCATAGACGCGAAACACGCTGAAGTCGCCCGTGTGGCGGGGCCACACCCAGTTGTCGGTGTCGCCGCCAAACTTGCCGATGTTGCTCGGCGGGCAGCCCACGAGGCGCACGTCGGTGTAGGTCTCGTTGAACAGCGCATAGTATTCGTTTCCAAGAAAATAAGGCTTGATGCTGACCTTGTAAGTGGTCTCTTTTTCCAACTCTGCGATGATTTTCTTCATGTTCTCGTCAATCTTGGCCTGGCGTTCGTCCTCAGGCATGTCGATACTGACGCCTTCGAGCACTTGCGCGGTCACGTCGCGCATCTCGCGAAGAAAGATGACGCTAAGGCCGGGGCAAGGCAACTCCTCTCCCCTGTTCATGGCCCAGAAGCCGTTGGTGAGGTAGTCGTGCTCCACCGAGCTGTGTTTTTGGATGTAGTCGTAGCCGCAATGGTGGTTGGTGAGCAGCAGGCCTTGGTCGCTGACGAGCTCGCCAGTGCAGCCGCCGCCAAAGAGCACGATGGCGTCCTTCAGGCTACTGTGATTAATACTGTAAATGTCGTCGGCTGTGATGCGCATGCCCATCTCCTGCATTTCTTTCTCATTGTATTGCAGCAACATGGGGATCCACATGCCTTCGCCTGCCTTGGCGATGCCGACAGTGAGTGCTAAGGCTAAGGTGATGATGTAGTGTAGGTATTTCATTTGTGTTATTGTTTGATTTCGTTGGGGTTGGAAGCAGGGACTCACGTCGCCTGCTTACTGGTGTGTCGTCCCTACGGGACTGGGGGGCAACGGTTTGGATTATTCCAGCTCCTTCCAATCCTCGGTGGCGTCGAAGTCGACTTCCTTGCATTGGGTGTAGAGTGCGGGGCAGTTGCTGACGCGATAGTATGTGTCGCCCTTCTGCTGCACCACGTCGACGCCGCGCCACGGCGTGTCGTAGCCGTCGCTATACACTTGGAGGTGCTTGACGATGCCTTTCAGCAGCTGCGAGCGTTCGTCGCCACGGGTGGGGTCTTTGCGCACCTGGATGGTATAGGGTTTTTCGGGATTGAAGCCATTAGAGGGCTTGGCACCCTTGAAATAGGTGGAGACCAAATGCGGGCGGGCGTAATATTCGTCGCTCGTGTTGAAAAGCTCGTTCAGGCGGCGCGTCACGTCGCCAAGGTTGGTGGTCGTGTTGTTCAGTTTCAGGCATTCGAGGCCCACGGCTTTGTCGCGACGATACATTTCCATGGCCACCAATTGCAGCATGACGCAGCCTTCGGGCGTGGTGCCCAACTCGGTCTGTAGGGTTTGGAATTCCTCAAGCGTGGCAGGGATTTTCTCGATGCTCACCTTGTCGGAAAAGGCTTTCGAGGTGGCGTTGCCGACACCCGACCTGATGGCCTTGCCGATACCGCCCAATTGGGCGTAGGCCGACGAAATGCCCACTGACAAGGATAGGACAAAAGCCATTGTAAGGGTAAAAGACTTCTTGCTCATAGTTCACTGTTTTGTTTAAGTGATGCAAAAATAGTCATTTCTTCCTTACTCCAATGGCAAAATCGAAAACTTTGCTTATTTTTGCAGTCATAATTATAAGGTAATGACTACTGTTGTATTAGAAAGGGAAACCAACAATTATTGGAATCTCATCAAAAATGTGAGCTACGAAGTGAAGCTGGCCTTGATTGCAAGGCTAAGCAGTTCTCTTGTACAAGAAGCTGTGAAAGACAAAAGCGATGCCGATTTCCTCATTGACGAAATCCTGCAAAATGCTCCAGCCAATGCGATATTGACCGACGAAGAGATCCAACAAGAAATTGACGCAGTAAGATACTCCGTATGAAAGTCATTTTCGTATTGGATCTGAAAAACTATAACCAAACCAAAATCGTCGATTTCGACTCCGCCATTAGATTTTTGGTATAAAATCAATCCCAAAAATAAAAGAAACTGACCACACGACAAAAGAGCTCGCGCCACCACGACTGCCGCAGCTCAAGGTCGACGTCCTTGGTGCGGCTGCGGAAGACGCGAAAATGGTAGAAGAAATTGTGCGCTCGCCATTCCCTCACCATCGACTCCATGTCGCGACGGCAAACGGCCATGTCGGGCGACACCGATTCGCGCACCTGCTCCAAAAACCGGCGCATGTCGGCCTTGCTTTTCACCGTCACCGAGTCGGTGATGTGGGTGTTGGCGGGAGTCGTTTTGGCGTTCTTGATGTCCATTGTGTGGTCGGCCCTTCGACAGGCTCAGGGGTCTTAGCTTTCGGTGGGTTTGAAGACGTGGCGTTGCGAGAGCATCAAGACGAAGGCCAACACGGCACCGAGGAAGTCGGAGATGGTCATCGAAGCCCACACGCCCGTCAGTCCGACGGCACCGGCATCGACGAACAAAGGCGGGACGACGTAGATCAACGGCGTGAGGAAAAGCACCTGCCGCGAGAGGCTGGTGACGATGGCAATCCAAGGCTTGTCGATGCTCTGGAAGAAGTTGGAGTTGGTGATGGTGAAGCCCACAAGCGGGAACATCACCATCATGAAGCGCATGGCCGGAATGCCAATCTGAATCAGCTCCTCCTCCTTGGTGAAGAGGCGCAGCATGGCATGGGGCAGGACCAAGGCCAACAAAGCCCCGACAAACCCAATAACCACGTTGAGCTTCATGGTCAAGGTGTAGACCTCCTTTAGTCGGAGCGGATGGCCTGCACCGTAGTTGTAGCCAGCAATGGGCTGCATGCCTTGGCAGAGGCCCACCATGAGCATCACGCTGAGGCTGCCGAAGGTGTTGACCAAGCCGTAGGCACCCACGGCCAAGTCGCCGCCATAGCGCAGCAGCTGGTTGTTGAGCAACGCCACCACGAGCGAGGCCGCCAAGTTCATCGAGAAGGGACTCATGCCAATCATCAGGATGTTCTTGAAAATGTAAAGTTTAGGCTTCCACGCATGACGACGGAAACGGATGAACGACGACTTTTGCAGGAAGTGCCACACGGACAACACGCCCGTGCACGACATCGAGATGGTGGTGGCCCAGGCCGCGCCAGCAATGCCCCAGTCGAGGACGTAGATGAACAGCGCGTCGAGGAAGATGTTGAGGATGGCGCCGCCCGCCATGATCCACATCGACTTCTTGGGATAGCCCGTGGCACGCATCAGGCCGGTGAGGTTGAACGACAGCGTGGTCATGAACATGCCGGGGAGCACGATGTACATGTATTCGCGGGCGTAGGCGATGGTATCCGCCGAAGCGCCAAAGGCCTCCAAGATGCGGTCCATGAAGAGGTAGCCACCCGTAACGAAGAGGAAGCCGAAGAAGAACGTCAGCAGGAGGCTGTTGCCGAGGATGTCCTCGGCCCATTTGTAGTCCTTCTTGCCGAGGATGATCGACATTCGGGCCGCCGAACCCGCGCCCACGAGCGAGCCGAAGGCGTGGATGATGTTCATGATGGGCATGGTGATGGCCAAGCCCGCGATGGCGAGGGCACCCACATACTGGCCGAGAAACACGCGGTCGACGATGTTGTAGATCGAGGCGATGATGTGGCTGACGATGCTGGGAAGCGCGTAGGCCCACAATAAAGTGCCTATATTCTTGGTCTCTAACTCTTTAGTCCTGTCGATATATTCCATTCCATTCGTATTTGAGGCTGCAAAAATACGAAAAAAAGGCCAGCGGCACGAATGCCGCCAGCCCACCTAAAAAAATTGAAAAGAAAAGTTTCTCTCTTAGTCCTCCTTGCGGCGTTTGCCCACTAAGTAAGCTGCGCCAAGGCCGAGCAGCACGGCGATGCCGCTGCCGATGGGGCCGTTGGCATCTTGGTTTTCGATTTGGCCATGGTAAGGCAGCATCGGGCCGCTACCAGTTCTCAGGCCATTGCTGTAGTAGCCCATGCCGTAGTATTCTTCGTCGACCATGCCGCGTTGGAACAGGCCGCCGCCAGGGTTGCCTTCTGCGAAGGTCGTCATGCTCAGTCCGAGGACGATTGCGATTGTCAGTGTTAGTTTCTTCATCGTATTTTAAATTTTATTTGTTGTTTTCTTGATTTTATTTTTTCCAGTTCGGGTCTTTTTTACTCCCCCTGCCCCCTCAAGAGGGGGACGCCTACCGGACGCTTGTTTTGCGCCGCTTTGCGCCGTCCCCCTTTTAAGGGGGGTAGGGGGTTTCAAAGAACTCCTATCTCACCACCACTTTCTGCACCTTCACATTGTCACCGTTCACAAGGCGGAGCATGTAGACACCCGTGGGTTGGTTAATGTTGACTTCGGCGTTGCCGCTGAGGGTCTCGCTGCTGAGCACGCGGCCCATCACGTCGACCACTTGCAGCGTGGCTTCGCCCATGTTGCTGACGGTCCAGTTGCTGCCGTTGAAGTAGGCGAAGGCATTGTCGCCATCAGCGTCCTCGCTGATGGAGTTGGCGCTGAACACCAGGCGGAAGCGGCTGGCATAGTCGCTCGTCTTGGCCTCGAAGGTATAGCTCGGGGTGGCCAGCAGGTCGACGTCGGCGCCGGTCATATTATCAATAAGGTGGAGGTAGTCCATCTCGACGTTCTTGGTCTCGATGCTGAGGGTGTAGGTGCCGTTTTCCTTGGCCTTGAAGTTGACGGGCTGTTCGCCTTCGCTTTGGGCGCGCACCACGGCGTAGTCTTGGTTGCTGATGGGGAAGTAGACGCGCGTGCTGTTGTCGGTAAGGTAGAGCTTCTTCATCATGCTGCCGCCAAAGCTCACAATGGCGTTGTCCAAGAGGTCACCGTTTTTGCGGCTGACCTTGACGTTCACGTTGCGGTTCTCTCTTGAAGTGCCCAATACCACATCCGAGAGTCCCATAAACTGATCTTCGTCAGTAGCATACACAAAGACAGCTTCCATCGGGTCGAGTGTCATGACCGAAACTTCGTCTCCAAAAGCATCTTCTCCAACCTCAACTGGGTGAAGTTCAAAACTATCTCCATTGGTGGTGATAGTGAGGTAGTAGGTTTCAACTCGATGGTCATAAACCGCTTCTTGTGAGATTTGGAAAGTTTTCCTATAAGCGTAAGAATTGCCTACCAAAGTGAGATTCTTGAGGTCGTCGCCTTCGCCACCATAGGCCAAGTCTACGCCCATGAAATATTCATTCAAGCTATTCAGTTCGCCTTGGAAGTACAACGTGGTATTATTCTGGTTGGCGTAAAGGTAACCACGGCAAGGGTCTAAGATAAAATCATTAGTCATTTGCTTGTAGTTGCGCCATTCATCATCTTTTTCGGCATCGTAGGAGTAGAGGTCATAGCTGGTGGAGGGGTTGGTAATAAGGCCATTAACATCGGTTGGCGGAATACCCACAAAATCATCTTCATCAAATGGATTGATAGGTGAGGCAAACACACAGTAGCCTGCGTTAGTGGGGCTTTGTTGCGAACCGAAATCAGTGCCGGTGATGTTCTTCAGCATGGTGCCTTGCACGGGGCCGCTGATGAGCTGTCCACCGTCCTCGATGATGAGGTTGGCGGGGTTGTCGTTGGTGAGGGTGTTGCCATCCATGTCAAGCATTGAGCCGCTCGGGATGATGGACGGGCCAACGATTTCGATGTCGTCAGTAGCTGTCTCATTGATGAACACGCGGGTGTAGTAAGTCGTAGTTGTTGAGGCAATCGTGGTCTTCTTGAAAAGTTGGATGGGTTCCTGACCACTTGGTGTATAAATTGCAAAACGATAAGAGCTACTATTATCATTCCAACGGATAGCTCTCTGATTATTAAAGACGCTGACAATACTACCCACACCTAATGTCCATTCATTTCGTGAAGTTGCAAACTCTTCGTCCCAACGTAATTTGGCTCCCGTATTACTATTTCCAGTGCTATTAAATCCTAAAAATGCTTCATCATCATTGTCATATAATGAGTAACCATTGGAAGTTTTCTCGGCTGTAATCTCAAAGGCAGAAGTAATAGAGTTATATTCAATCTCACCATTATCATAGTATTCACTAATGTCTTCATAAGTGCCATAGGTGTTTACATTGAGTTTGTCATAATGAGAATCTAAAACAATACCATTATCATAAACAATCAGATAATCGCCACTCCAATCACCATCAGTAGGAGCGGAAGTCACTTTTTGATAAACCGTAGTTGCAGGGCCGTCTGCGGTGGTCTTGCCATACACGGCATAGAACGTCTCGCCGCCTTGCACATTAACTGTAGTGCCTGCGGTGGAGAAACCAGTGACAACATTGGGATTGGTAGTCCAACCAGCGAAAACAAACTCATCGCTGTTGAGGTTGGCAGAAGTGGGCAGTTGGAAGCTGCCAGGCACCTGAGCCTGAGTGAGCACGCCGTTCACAGAGTAGTTGATGTTGTAGGCTTGCACTGCCGTAGCGGTAACAGTGGTATTTTGGTTGATGGTGAAGGTATAAGCATCGGCCTCAATGTCGTTCAGATGGTCAACGCCGTTCAAGGTGAAGGTGGAGAGTATGTAACTTGATTCTGTGCTAACGCTAATCATCACTTCATCACCAGCATCAAACACACACGAGCCTTCGCCTTCCAACAACGGCATGCTTTGGTCGGCTGCGTTAAAGACAAATGTTTCAACATTTGAGAGACCACTGACAGTGAGGGTGACAGGACGTCTCCAAGAAAAGAGATAGTTGCCTGTATTTAATTCATATGTGCTGCTATTGCTATGATAATACAAATCACCATAGATGACTACAATATCACCTGGTTCAATATCAGTATAGGAGGTGAAGTTTGCACCATTTAAGCCTTTACCCTGGTAAGCTTCCAATTCGTTGGTTTGCGTGCCGTCATCAGAGATATAATATGACAACTTACCATCACTAGGAGGATTGTTATTATAACGACGCGTCACAATACCTGAAACATACACGCCAGTGGGATAAGGAGTGCCTTGGTCAATAGCAGCACGAGCTTCGGCCACGGTCATGATGGTAATCGTATTAACGCTGCCGCTAAGGCTGATGCTGGCCATATTGGAGCCATTGTATTTCACACGGAGTTGGTCGCTGTAGGAAGCACCAGTAACAAGACCCGCCTTCATGCGCACGCTGATGTTGGTGGCGGCGAGGGTGCCGTTGGTGGGCTGGAGGTCGATGCTATTGGTCCAAGTAGTGCCGTCTTCGCTGATTTCGAAGCTGCTGCCCGACAGTCCGTCAAGTTCTACCAAGACATTGCTGGCGAGGTTGTCGCCTTCAACGCTGATGGTCTGGACGGCACTCGGGCCGTAGCCTTCATTGTAGCTGAAGTTGTTGAGCGTGCCGGGCGTGGCGGTTGCCCAAGGAGCGCTATTGATAACATTGAGTTGATAGGTACCCACTGAGCCAGCGTAAGTGTTGTCGCCAGCATAGGTGGCGGTGATGGTGGTTTGGCCAATGGCAACGAGGGTTACCAGACCGTATTGGTCGACAGTGGCCACGCTGGTGTTGCTCGAAGTCCAGGTCAAATTGGCTTGGATAGGCTGGTTGTTGGCCGTGACCGTGGCGACCAGCAGACCGCCGTTAGGATTGTTGTTCAGGTCGTTGCTGAAGCTGGAGTTGGGTTCAATCGTCACGGTGGTGGAAATACCCACATGAGCGGATTGAGTCACATGCACCACGTTGGAATAAACATTGTTAGCGCTATTGTAGACTTTAAAATAACATTCGTTAGGGATTGAAGAAGTGTTCTGATCGGTATGCCAATAGACAACCCAATCATTGGTATAGTACACCTCTGCTGACATCCATGATGGTTCAGTAGCAGTATAAGTGCCGTTTTCCGTGGCGCAGTAATGCACCGTGTAATCTTGGGAATTGTATCCCGAAATATTGGTCGTCATGGAAAGATATTCATCGTCACCATTTCCGGCATAGTGTTCTTGCTCGTCAACAGAAATTGCATCGGGATTGATAGTGATAGAGTATGAAGGAGCAGCTGTGTATGTATAAGAAATCGTAAGCGACCTTAACCTAAAGATTTTCACGCCTGTATTTACTCCCATCGTAATCGTCAAACCACCCAATGTAGTAGGATTGGCATTTTTCGTAATCGTCATCACACCATTGACATAAGTGCTGGATGAAGGATAACTACTTACACCAGAACCAGTCCAATTGGAATTTGATTCTGTGCCAACCGCAGTAATGGTTGTATTTGATGAGGTAGGGTTATTGCCACTTCCAAAGGTGGCAATGTCGAAAGTCACCGTGATATTGCTTATAGGTTGATGGGTAATCGGGATGCTAATTGTAGCTGTAGAGCCAGACGTTGCGGGTACTTTCCAATAGGAGTTCGCATCAGAATATGAACTACCACTAACGAACATGCTTCCCAAATCGCTATAGCCATAGGTCGCAGTGTAAGTTTCCCTAGTTTGTCCCCATCCCGTAAACGGGATCATAATTGCTAACAGCGCCAAAGCTGCCATCAGTTTTGTAAATCTCCTTTTCATCGTCGTTTAATTTAATTGTTTGTTATTTCATTATTTAAGATTTAAAGATTCAAGATTAATTCCGTGTATTATTTTGTAACGTTACAATTATCAGTATTTGAAACCGCAAAGATACGCATAATTAATAGATGTGCAAAAAAAAATGGAAAAAAATTGAAAATAGGGGAATAAAAATCCTAAGATTCAAGGATTCAATACCTAAGGATGGCGATTTTATTTTATTTTCAATCAGTGACGCCATCAATCATAATTTCCGTATTTTTGCGGCTCGTTTTGAACAGCAAGCAATGAAACCCATACGAACCCTCATATTCATCCTCTCCGTCATCGTCATCCTCGGTGCCGGATGGTATTTCTTCCCCGCCGAAGGCCTCGCCATCGGCGGCCTCAACCTTCGTTTCCCCTCCTATGCCGACGACAGCCGCCCCAAGCAAGCCGAAGTGGATGTCGACGAGGTGCTCAGCAAGGTGAACCAAAGCTTCGAGATGACCGTCTCCGACAACCTCTTGGACAGTATGCGCTTCTTCCGCAACTACCTGAAGAACAACCCCAACCGCATCTATCTGCCCAACGACGACTATACCTACTTCGACACGCTCTTCGACCAGCTCGAAGTGGCGCACGACGAAGGAAAGACCTACCGCGTGATGCACTACGGCGACTCGCAAATCGAGATGGACCGCATCTCGTCGGTGCTGCGCGAGAAGCTGCAAGAGCACTTTGGCGGCTCGGGGCCCAACATGATCCCGGCGGTGCAGCCCGTGCCCACCATCTCGGTGTCGCAACGCTCGTCGGGCGTGATGCGCTACGCCGTTTATGGCGACGCCACCAACCAACGCGCCCCCCACAACCGCTACGGCGTGATGGCGCAATACGGCCAGGTGCTCGGCGGCGGCTCGGTCAGCTTCAGCCAGACCAACCATTCGCAGGCCTTCGAGAAGGCCAAGGCGTTCTCCACCGTCGCGGTGCTGCTGGGCCGCAACAGCCAAGGCTTCACGGCCACGCTCAAATGCGACACCATGGCCACCGAACCCAAGGTGCTCGACGCCAACGACAGCGTGTCGCTCATCAGCTGGACCCTGCCGGCCAACATCAAGCGGGGCACCATCAGCTTCAAGGGCAACGCCGAGATCTATGCCGTCATGCTCGACGGCGACGCGGGCGTGGCCGTCGACAATGTGTCGCTGCGCGGCTGCTCAGGCACCATCTTCACCCGCATGAACGAGGCCGTGGCCCGACAGGCCTTCGACCTCTTGGACACACGGCTCATCATCCTGCAATTTGGCGGCAACCGCATGCCCGGCATCGCCTCGCCCAAAAACATAACGCCCTACTTGGCCGAACTGGAGAACCAAATCAACTACATGAAGCGCGTGGCGCCCAAGGCCACCCTGCTCTTCATCGGGCCTGCCGACATGGGCAAGAGCTACAACGGCAAGATGGGCACATGGAAGAACCTGCCCGAGCTGAACGACTCGCTCCGCGCCATGTCGCTGCGCAACGACGTGGCCTACTGGGACATGTTCAACGTGATGGGCGGCGAAGGCTCGATGGCACAATGGGTGAAACACAACCCGCC
>CAMKAR010000034.1 GCA_946410535.1 uncultured Bacteroidales bacterium | reverse complement strand
ATCGTGATTCGATAGACATGTGACAACCCTACAAACCGACCCTCAATAATAATGAATAAACCATGCAAAAATCCCCGAATTCGGGGATTTTTGCATTTGTGTAAAATTCGCATATTTGCAGCCTAATTCCGCAAACCGCAAAAACAATGAAAAATTTCCGACATCTCACTTCCATACTGATGATCATCCTCATTGTGACCCTCGCCGCCGGAACGGTCGTCGAAAAACTGCACGGCAACGAATATGCCTTGACGCATATCTATAGCGCCTGGTGGTTCATCGCGCTTTGGGCAGGCTTCGGCATCATCGCAGCGATTATTACGTTTAACCGAAAGCATCTTCCACAATCCCAAGACGGCGTTTCGACAGGCTCAACGACCTTAACGGGGATCACCCTGTTCCTCGCCGTGGCCTGCATCCTGCTCGGCGCCCTGCTCACCATGCTCACGGGACAGCACGGCGAAATGACCCTCAAACCCGAAGTGGCGACCAATCAATTCACCGTCGAAAAGCACGGCAACAGCAAGGAACACACCCTGCCCTTCAGCCTCACCCTCGACCGCTTCGAGATTGAGACCTACCCCGGCACCCGCTCGCCCATGGACTTCGTGAGCTATCTCCGAGTCGACGACGGTGGCGCAACAGAAGATGCCAAAATCTCAATGAACAACATCCTGAAACACAAAGGCTACCGATTCTACCAAAGCGACTACGACGACGAGGGCAACTCCGTCCTCAGCGTCGCCCACGACCCTTGGGGCATCGCTGTAACCTATATCGGCTACATCCTGCTTTTGGTGGCCATCATCCTCGCCTTTGTCGACAAAAACGGCGAGTTCCGCATGTTATTGAAAAAGGCTTCAGGCAAAGCGGCCATCCTGTTGGTCTTGCTGACCTTCGGTGGCACGGCCTCATCTTTCGCTGCCAACGCGCCGCGCACCCTGCCCAAAGAAAGCGCCGACAAGATGGGCCAGATGTACGTGATGTACAAAGGCCGCGTGTGCCCCTTGCAGACCTTGGCCAAGGACTTCACCACCAAGCTCTGCGGCAACGCACGTTACCACGGCCTCACCCCCGAACAGGTATTCAGCGGCTGGCTTTTCTATTTCGACGACTGGAAAGACGAACCCATGATGAAAATCAAGGGTGGCTTCGTGCAGCAGCAACTCGGCATCGAGGGGAAATACGCCCGCATGACCGACTTCCTCACCCCGACGGGCGACAACAAGCTCACCGACACCATCAAGACGTTGCCGATGGGCGACCCGAAACGCAAAAAATTCAGCGCCGCCGACGAGAAATACCAACTCATCACCATGCTCAACAACGGGCGGCTGCTGAAGATCTTCCCCCACGCCGACAGCACCCAAAACGTCAGTTGGTACTCGCAAAGCGACAAGCTGCCCCTCGACATCCCCGAAGACGAATACCTCTTCATCCGAAAGCAACTCAGCCTCTGCCAGGAATATGTGGTGAAAAAGGACTTCAAGGCCCTGGACGAAGTGTTTGAGAAGACCAAGGTCTACCAAGAAAAGAATGCCAACGGCACCGTCCCCACACCGACGCAATATGGCTCCGAGCGCCTCTACAACCGCCTCAGCACCGGCAAATGGCTCGCCATGGTGAGCATCACCCTGGGGTTGGTTTGCTTCGCCTGCGCGATGGTTTGCTTGGGCAAGAAAAAGCCACTCTACAAACCTGTTCGCATCGCAGGATTGGCTTGGATGACAGGGCTTTGCATCTTCCTGGCTCTGCTATTTATCCTGCGTTGGATTGCAGGCGGCCATGTCCCCATGGCGGGCAGCTTCGACTCGATGAACCTGATGGCCTTGGCCATCTGCGTCATCACACTCTGCACAGTCCGCAAATACGAAATGGCCTTGCCTGCAGGCTTGCTGACGAGCGGTTTTGTGCTGTTGGTACAGATGATGGGCGGTGCCAATCCGCCTGTCACCCACTTGATGCCCGTGCTTTCGTCGCCGCTGCTCAGCCTGCACGTCACCGTCATCATGATTGCCTACGCCCTGCTGTTTTTCGTCATGCTCAATGGCATCAGCGCAGTCGTCGTGCGTCTCACTCAGCCGACCAACATCTCCTATCTCGAACGCCTGCAAACCATCAGCCGCATCATGCTCTATCCTGCCGTGGCCTTGCTCGCCGCCGGCATCTTCATCGGTGCGGTGTGGGCCAACATCTCGTGGGGCAATTACTGGTCGTGGGACCCGAAAGAGGTTTGGGCGCTCATCACCTTATTAATATATGCCATGCCGCTGTTCCACAACGTGCTGCTCTCGTTCCGCAAGCCGATGTTCTTCCACATTTATAGCATCCTCGCTTTCTTGAGCGTCATCATCACCTATTTTGGCGTCAACCTGATTTTGGGAGGTATCCACGCCTACAATTGAAATTATCAAGGCCGACATCAATCTTAGCCAAATTGTATGTATTTTTGCCGAAATTTTCAAGCGAAATGAACACCTACCATCACGAAGTGAAATATTACGAATGCGACCGCATGGGCATCACGCACCATTCTAACTATGTGCGCATCATGGAGGAAGCCCGCGTCGACTATCTCGACCAATTGGGCTACGGCTTCGACAAGATTGAGGCCGAAGGTGTTGTCTCGCCCGTCATCTCCATCGAATGCAACTACAAGCACCCCACCACCTTCAAGGACATCATTGACGTGAACGTCTGCATCGGCAAGTTTTCCGAAGTGAAGTTTGAATTCTTGTATGAGATGTGCCATGACGATAAAGTCGTTTGCACCGGCAAGAGCCTACATTGCTTTACCGAAAACGGGCACATCGTGGCCATCTCGAAACGCTTGCCAGGTCTTTATGCAGCTATTTGTGCCCAAAATGAAACAAACAACCAACAAACTGGAAAACAATGAGATACTATATTGTTGATGCCTTCACTGACCAACTCTTTGGAGGCAATCCGGCAGGCGTGGCACTCCTTGATGGCGACACCTACCCTACCGACGACCTCATGCTGAAAGTCGCGGCTGAGCTGCGTTATTCCGAAACGGCATTCATCCGCAGGCATTCTGCCACGGAGTTCACCATCCGCTATTTCACCCCCAAGGCCGAAGTAGAACTTTGCGGCCACGCCACCATCGCCTCTTTTTCCCTGTTGCATCGCAAGGGTTTGGCTTCGGGCCGTTGCCTCTGCCACACCTTGGCCGGCGACCTCGTAATCGAGACTGGCGAGCGGGTGATGATGCAAATGGCCCAGCCCCGCATCGTGGAAACCGTAGAAGATATTGATGAAATCTATAAAGCATTGGGCATCAATGGATACACACCCACCTTGCCAGTGCAAATCACTTATACAGGCTTGCCAGATTTCATGATTCAAGTCAACAATATAGCCACCTTGCAAGCCATGAAACCCGACATGGAGGCCATCACCGAGATAACAAGACGCTACAACGCTGTCAGCTTTCACGTTTTCGCTTTCGGCAACGACGGCTACACTGCACACGTCCGCGATTTCGGCCCGCTTTACGGTGTGCCCGAGGAGTCGGCCACAGGCACCGCCAACGCGGCCTTGACCTATTATTTGCAGCAAAACGGATGCTTAGGCCAAGAGGCGGAATGCGCCTTCCTCCAAGGCGAAGCCATGGGTCGGCCTTCAGTGGTCGCCACGAGGATTCAAGCCGATGGCAACATCTTCGTTGGCGGCACGGCGGCCATTGTGGCTGAAGGTAATCTGCTGGTCTGACCGGATTGCGACTATTTCACTTTTATCTTCCCTCCCTGCCGCATGATGGCATCCCACCAGCGGGCGGGCATGACGGCATGGCCGAGCCTACCGATGACTGAAAAACGCCCACGGCAATAACGCGCTCTGGGATGACGGCTGTTGACGGCCTTGCAGATGGCTTTGGCGATGACATTGGGCGACGAAAGCATATTTGTCCTGTAGAACCAATCCATGTTGTGTGCCCATTGCGTACCAGCCGTTTCGTAGGCCGTACCCGCCGACGATTCTTTCAGGTGCTTGGCCGCAATGATGCCCCAGTCGGTCTTGATGGCGCCCGGCTCAATCATCACCACGTCGATGCCGAAGGGGTTCATCTCCATGCGCAAGGCGTCGCTGAAGGCCTCCACCGAGTATTTGGTCACGTTGTACCAACCGCCCATGTAAAACACCATCTTGCCCGCAATGGACGAGGTGTTGATGATGCGGCCACTTCCCTGCTTTCGCATGTGAGGCAGCACCAATTGCGTCAGCCGTGCCAGGCCGAACACATTGACTTCCAATTGACGGCGTGCCTCTTCCATGGGTACGGTCTCGATGGCGCCAAAAAAGCCATAGCCCGCATTGTTGACCAACACATCAATACGCCCCTCGGCTTCAATGACAGCTTCAACGCCACGTTGCATCGACACCTCGTCGGTGACGTCCATCTTGACGACTTGTGCGCCAAAGGCTTTCAGCGGCTCCATCTTTTCCACTCTCCGTGCCGCAGCATACACGCGATGACCCTGCCGAGCCAACGTTTCGGCGGCATCAAAGCCGATGCCACTGCTGGCACCCGTAATCAATATCACTTTTCCGTTCTTCATATAGAAATGTTTCCGCAAAATTACTGACATTTTTGGACACTCCGACAGAAAGGACTATTTTTCTTTTTTGCGCCAATGCAAAGGAAAAAAATCGTAATTTTGCAGTTTCAATTTTTCGGCTTGGTTCCGAATGGCGAAACAAGACCGATTGTTTTGTTTAAATAATTATAAATCAGAATATTAATGCACAAAATATTTGTCCCAATCTATCGTTATTTCAACCGTCACAAGCCGCTGATGTATGTGCTGATGGTGGCTTCGGCGGTTGTATTTCTCTTTTTTGGACTGAAACTCCACTATGAGGAAGACATCACCAAGCTGTTGCCCGAATCGAGCGTTGAAAGCCAGCTGGCTTTCAGCTCCATCGAGTTGAAAGACAAAATCTACATCCAGGTGACTTCTGCCGACGAGCCGCTTTCGCCAGAGGTGTTGGCCGAACGCACCGATGAATTTGTCGACCTATTGTTTGAAAAAGACTCAACTACTCACTTCATTTCCAATGTCTTATACAAGATCGAACCCGAAATGGGCATCAATGCCTTGGAGTTCGTCTTGGGACATATCCCCTCCTTCATCGACACTTCGGCCTACCACGACTTCGACAAGGCTTTGGAGCCTGAAGCCATTGAGAAGCAGATGTGGGTCAACTACAACCAGATGCTGGAAGACGAAACGGGCGACATCACCCAAGCCATCGCCTACGACCCGCTCAACCTGCGCGGCCCCGTGCTCGGCGATGCCATAGAAGGCGCCATGGGCAGCTTCAACATCATCGAAGGCTACCTCTTCTGCCCCGACAGCACCGTGGCCCTCGCCTATCTGGCACCCGCATTCAAGTCGCTCGACTCTTGGGCCTCAACCAATTTCTCAAAGATGCTCTCGAAGGCACAAAAAGAGTTTGAAACCTTGCATCCCGACGTGAAGGTCCATGCCCACGGCGACCCCATCGGCAGCGTGTCTAATGCCGGTCGCATCCGCTCCGACCTTGTGGTGACCGTAGGCATCTCCCTCATTCTGATTCTTATCCTTATGGGATTGTGTTTCAGGAGTTTCTCGTTCATCTGGAAACTACTGTTGCCCATCCTTTATGGCACGGCCTTCTCGTTGGCTTGCATCTATTGGATCAAAGGTGGCATGTCGCTGATGGCCCTCGGATTGGGCGCCATCGTGCTCGGCGTGGCCATCAGCTACAGCCTGCATGTGCTCATCCACCATTTCTTTGTCGGCGACCCCGAAAAGCTGCTTACCGACGAATCTACGCCCGTGTTTTTGGGCTGCATCACCACGGTGGGCGCTTTCTGCAGCCTGCTCTTCACCGACAGCGACCTGCTCCGCGACTTTGGCATGTTCGCCTCTTTTGCACTGTTGGGTAGCACCTTGTTCGCCTTGGTCTTCCTGCCGCATTTCCTGCCCAGGCGCAACGCCGATGCCGACAGCAAGACCTTCCGCCGCATCTCGCGCCTCAACAACCTGCCCTTCGACAAGAAGCCTTGGTTCCTGGCACTCATCGCAATCATCGTCGCCATCGGCATCATCTTCTCACCTAAAGTGAAGTTCGACAGCGACTTGCGCAACCTCGACTACAACTCACCCGCCGAAGTGGAGGCCGAAGGTCTCTTCAACGCGAAAAACAACGACGGCTTCTTCCATCTTTATTTCGCCACCGTCAGCACCGACATCGACGAGGCTTTGGAAGCCGACAAATTGCTGATGACCAAGCTCGATTCGCTGAAGCAAAAAGGGCTTGTCCACACCTATACCGACATGATTCCCAAGCTCTTCATCACCCAAAAGGACCAAGAGCAACGCATCGCCAAGTGGAACGAGTATTGGACCGACGAACGCAAAGCCTATGCCATCGGCATGGTCGACAAGGGCGCTCACGACTTCGGCCTCGACCCGATGATGTTCTATGAGTTCAAGGAACTGCTCAATGCCGACTACGAGCCTGCATCGCTGCTCGAAAGCGGTGTGGTGCCGCAAAACCTTCTGGGCAACTTCATCGAATGCAATGCCGACAACCAATACATGGTGTTCACCGATGTCTCCATGACCTTCGACGACAAGGACATCGTCACCGATGAGTTGGTCACCAATCCCAAGACCTTCGTCTTGGAGCCGTTCTATTACTGCAAGAGCATGGTCGAGGTCATTAACGACGACTTCAATATCGCAGTGTGGATTTCCTCGCTGTTCGTCCTGCTGATCCTGCTGGTTTCGTTCCGCAACATCATCACGGCGCTTTTGGCCTTCCTTCCCATGGTGCTCAGCTGGTTCATGGTGCAAGGCTACATGGCCATCCTCGGCCTGGAGTTCAACCTCATCAACATCATCATCTCCACCTTCATCTTTGGTGTGGGTGTCGACTACAGCATCTTCATCACCGAGGGTCTGCTGAAGCAAGCGCGAACTGGCGACAGCAACGTGCTCACCTGGCACAAGGTGGCCATCTTCTTCTCGGCCATCATCCTCGTCATCGTGACGGGTTCGCTGCTCTTTGCCGTGCATCCCGCCATCCGTTCCATCGGTCTCATCACCCTCATCGGAATGGCCTCCACCATAATGATTTCCTACTCGCTCCTTCCCTTCGCCTTCTGGCAGATGATGAAATGGCCGTGGTACAAGAAGAGCGTGATGAAAACAAAAACCAATGCAAAGAACTAATGAAATTGACAGCCTGCTGTTTGCCACCATGCTCCGCCAAGGCGCGGTGCAACTGGGGCGCGACAAGAAAGTCGTCAACGACCTGAATGTCTTTCCCATCCCCGACGGCGACACAGGCGATAACATGCTGATGACCCTCAAGGCGGGCTGCAATGCCTTGAAAGACAATATGGGAACACTGTCCGAAGCAGCTTCAGCCGCCTCTTCGGGCATGTTGCTTGGCGCTCGCGGCAATTCCGGCGTCATCCTTTCGCGTATCTTCGCAGGCTTGGCCAAAGGTCTGCAAGACGTTGATAAAGCCGATGCAAAAGCCTTCGCAAAAGCCATGCAAGCGGTTGTGGATGAGGCTTATAAGTCTGTTCCCGTTCCTGTTGAAGGCACCATTATCACCGTGTTGCGCGAAGGCGTGGCAGGTGCCGATGCAAACTCCGACTTGAACCAGTATTTCGAGACCTTGTTGGAAGCCATGCAAGTTTCCCTTGACCACACGCCCGAGCTGTTACAAGTGTTGAAAGATGCTGGCGTGGTCGATAGCGGCGGCGCGGGTCTGGTGAGCATTTTCCGTGGCATGAATGATGGCTTGAACGGCCTGATCTCAGACGAGGAAATCGCCCCGACGGCAGCCGCAACACCCACCGTGGAACTCGATAAATTCACCGAGGACAGCACCCTTGAGTTTGGCTATTGCACCGAGTTTCTGCTCCGCCTGATGCGCTCCAAAGTCGACCTCGAAACCTTTGACGAAAACGTGATTTTCGACTATCTGAACCGCGTCGGCGAGTCGGTGGTGGCCTTCCGCGAAGGCACGATCATAAAGGTGCATGTGCATACCTTCACTCCTGGCGTGATCCTCAACGAGATGCAAAAATATGGCGAGTTCCTGACTCTCAAGATCGAGAACATGGCGCTGCAACACCACCAATCGACCAACCAGGACAACGCCTCGTTCAAGACGCCGCCGAAGAAATACGGCGTGGTGACGGTGGCCTCGGGCGAAGGCCTCATCAACGCCTTCCGCGAAATCGGGGCCGACGAGGTGATTGCCGGCGGACAGACGATGAACCCCGCGACGCAGGACTTCTTGGACGCCTTTGCCCGTATCAACGCGCAACACATCCTCGTCTTCCCCAACAACAAGAACATCAAAATGGCCGCCGACCAAGCCGCCGAACTCTATAAAAACGCTGATATTCACGTGCTTCCGTCGACGACCATCGGCGAGGGTTACTACGGCATCGGCTACATCGACCGCGACAATCCCGACGAGGACGAAGTCATCGCGAGCGTCACGGAGATCATGCAGAGCGTGGTGACAGGCATGATTAGCACCGCCATCCGCGAGGCCGAGGGCGACCAAGTGAGTGTGCATACGGGCGACTATGTGGGCTACAGCGGCAAGCAACTCCTCAGCGACAGCCCCGACCGCGAAGCCGCCGCCAAAGCCTTGGTGGAGCGCCTTGGTGCCGCCTCGCGCGACGTGATGTTGGTCTTCTTCGGCGAGCAAGTGCCTCAAAACGAGGCCGAAAGACTCGTCGCCGACCTGCAAACCCGATACAAAAACCTTGAAATTATGTTGAACAACGGCCAACAGCCGGTTTATGACTATATCTTTGTATTATGCTGACCTTTTTTAGCGACACCGATTGCGACATCACTCCCAAAGAGTGCGCCGCGTATGGCATCAAACTGATTAGCATGCCGTACACCATTGACAATCAAGTGATTCACCCTTATGTGGACTTCGAGGAATTCGATTCCCACAAGTTCTACGACATGCTCCGCGCCGGCACCATGCCGACCACCAGCGCGATGAGCGAAGAGGTTTATACCCAATACTTTGAGCCAGAATTTGCCGCTGGAAACGACATCCTTTATGTGCATTTCTCGTCGGGCACGTCGAACACCTTCACCATCATGCATCAGGCGTTGGACAAACTGAAAGAGAAGTATCCTGAGCGCAAGTTCTATGAATTGGACACGCTGGGAATCAGTGCGTTGTGCTACAACATCGTCCTCGAAGTGGTCGACCTGCTGAAGGCTGGCAAGACCCCTGAGGAAATCGTGGAATGGGCCAAGGTGGAAGTGCCGAAGTTCCCGATGTATTTCTTCGCCGACGACCTGAAGTTCTTCCGTCGCAGCGGTCGCGTGAGCGGCCTGGCAGCCACCATGGGCGGCTTCATCGGCATCCGGCCCATCATCTACCTCAACGACGAGGGCAAGATGGTGAGCATCGGCAAGGAAACAGGCCGCGCCAAGGCCATCGCCCGGTTGGTGCAATATGTGGAAGACCTCGGCGAGGACGTGAAAGCCCACCGCGTGACCATCGGCCACAGCGACTGTCCCGACATCGCCGCCGAAGCTGAGAGACAACTGAAAGAGAAATTCGGCCAAGACCTGAACGTCATCACCACCGTCGTCAACCCGACCATCGGCAGCCACTGCGGTCCCAACGGCTTGGGCATCTGCTTCCATGCTAAACATAGGTAATTCAGCGACAAGAACACAGCCCCGTAGGGGCGACATATCAATAAACAGGCGACGTGAGTCCCTGCATAACAACACCATGATCACCATCATAGAAGCCATAACGAAAAAACAGCAAAAGGAGTTCATCGACTTCCCGCTGCAGCTCTACAAGGGCAACCCCTACTACACCCCGCCCCTGTACATGGACGAGAAGAAGATCTTCCGTAAGGACTTCGTTTACAACGACATGTGCGACACCGTCAATTACAACGCCTACAAAGACGGCAAGATGGCGGGTCGCATCACTGGCATCCTGCAACGTGCCGCCAACGAGAAAACCGGAAAGAAGCAGGTGCGTTTCGGGCATTTCGATGTCATTGAAGATGAGGAAGTTGCGCATAAGCTCCTTCAAGCCGTTGAAGATTGGGCGCAGCGGCAAGGCATGGACGAAGTCATCGGGCCTTTGGGTTACTCCGACCTTGAGCGCGAGGGGCTGCTCATTGAGGGCTTCGACTATCCCGCCACCTTCGAGGAAACCTACAACTACCCTTATTATCAGCGTTTTGTGGAGAACTATGGCTACCAAAAAGACGTGGATTGGACGGGGAGCCGCCTGCGTGTGCCTAAAGACTATGACGGCGAGGTCGACAAGCTGGCCGCTTTCGTGATGAAACGCTACAACCTGCATCTCGGCACGGCACGCAACACCAATGAGTTCCTCAAAAAATACGCCGACGGCATCTTCGAACTGCTTGACAAGTCGTACGAACTGCTTTACGGCACCGTGCCCTTCACCGAAGGCATGAAAAAGATGATGATCGACAACTTCCGTTTGGTCATCGACGTGAAAAACGTGGCTGTCATCCTCGACGAGAACGACAAGATGATCTGCTTCGGGCTTGCATTCCCCGCCATCGCCGACGCGGTGAGGCCTTCGGGCGGACGACTGACACCTATTACATTAATAAGGTTGCTCAAGGCCCTGAAAAAGCCCAAAGTCATCGACCTGTGCCTCATTGGTGTGGATCCTGAGTGGCTTAACCGTGGCGTGAGTGTCATCATTTCCGCCGAGATGATGAAGATGCTCAAAAACGTCGAGTATGCCGAGACCAACGCCAACCTGGAAGAGAACTACGCCATCCAGAACCAATGGAAACGCTTTGACGAACAGAAGATTAAACGCCGTCGTTGCTATATAAAAACTTTGACATGATCAAAATAATAATCGATTGTTTCGGCGGCGACCACAGCCCCGAGGCCAACGTGGAGGGCGCATTGGCGGCCATGACCAACATGCCCGACCTGCATTTCATCCTAACAGGCGACGAAGCCACGCTACAGAACTACCTGAAAACCAAGAGTTACGATACCTCCCGCCTCGAAATCGTCCACGCGCCGGAGGTCATCGGCTGCGACGAACGCCCCATCGATGTCATCCGCCTGAAAAAGGAAAGCTCGATGATCAAGGCCATAAGGCTCTTGCGCGACCGCGACGACATCAACGCGATGGTCAGCACAGGCTCAACGGGAGCGCTCGTGGCGGCAGCCCTCACCCGCATCGGGCGCGTGAAGGGCGTCATCCGACCCGCTTTCTGCCCGATCCTGCCCACCATGGACGGCGGCATCGTCGGCATCTGCGACAGCGGGGCCAACGTGGAGGTCACACCCGAGCATCTGAGGCAATTCGCCATCATGTCGAGCCTCTATATGGAAAAAGTCTATGGCATTGAAAAACCGAGAGTTGCGTTGCTCAATGTGGGAAAAGAAGCAGAAAAAGGCGACGAAATCCGACAAAAGGCACACTTTTTGCTAAGTGAGACCCCGGAAATCCATTTTGTGGGCAACATGGAGAGCCGCGACCTGCTTTCGGGCAACTACGACGTGGTGGT
>CAMKAR010000033.1 GCA_946410535.1 uncultured Bacteroidales bacterium | reverse complement strand
TGATCTCTTCTTCACCAGCCATGTACTTCACATGGAGTTGGTCTTCCATGCTGCCGCTGCCACCAGCCGTGATGTCAAGCTGGACGTTGGCGCGGTTGGCCGAGGTGTACTTGTTGCCACTGTACGAACCCAGGTTGTACGGATTCGGGTTGGAGCCGTCGCTATGGTACGAAAGCACCATGTTCGTAGCGGTGGTGTAGTAGAAGTAAAGTGTGCTGTAGCCCGCGGTGTACTCGTGCATACCAACCAGCAGGTTACTTGTTCCATCATACTCGAACGGAGTGTCGAGCGTGATGGTGGTCCAGCCAGCGTTGAACGTCACGGTGCCGCTAAACACCATGTCCGAAGCGGAGACTGGCTCATAATCGGTGCTGCCCGAGAACGCGCTTCTCGACACGTTCTTCATGAACACCTCAATCTGGTTCGTCTGTGAACCAGAGCTTAGGTTGAAACTGATGGAATTGATGGTTCCAGCAGTCCCAATTTCGCTGGCAGTGTAGATCTGCTCAACGAACGAGTAGCCCCAAAGGCTGTTGAACGGGGTCACGTAGGTCGTGCTCGTTCCGTCGCCGATGGTAACTACCTCTGCCTTCGCAACGCCAATGAAGGCGAGCAAAAGCGTCATCATCAAAGAAAATACTTTCTTTTTCATAATGAATGAGTTTGGTTAATAAATAAGTTAATTAATAGGTTGCAAATCAAGGGAATAAAGAACAAAAGACGGAGGGCAGAAGGACGCGAGGCCTCATGTCGTCCGCCATAAACAGAAATAGCACCGCTGCCCGAAGGCATGGTGGCATCAATATTCATCAAAATGCTGAAAACATTCGAATGCATGGATAACGCGTTTTTGTTGTCTAGACACCAATAAGACTAACAACTTTGATTTTACCCTTAGCGGATAATGCAGATTTTTTTGAATATTTTTCAAATTTATTTGTATTTTATTTATTTTCAATGCGTTATAAAATTTGATTTTTGTTGAAAACGAATAATTGGAGGGGGTTGTGTATCAAATAATAAAAGAAAGCTCCTACGGAGCAACATGAATCATTCGTTCTTTGGGCTCTATTAAAAGGAAGCTCCTACGGAGCAGTAATGCGTAAATATGATTTCGAGGCAGGGGGTTACACCGACTACGACTCCTTAATATGATTTCGAGGCAGGGGGTTACACCGACTGCCTCGTTTGCTGTCGCCCCTTCGGGGCTGGTTGGAACTGTCGGGGAGGTTAGTCCATCTGACGGAAATCGCGGGCCAAACCGCCTTGCGAGGTCTCCTTATATAAAGAAGGTATGTCCTTGCCGGTTTCTTTCATCGTTTCCACCACCTTGTCGAACGACACACGGTGACGACCGTCGGAGAAGGTGGAATAGATGTTGGAATCGAGGGCGCGGGCGGCGGCGTAGGCGTTGCGCTCGATGCAAGGGATCTGGACGAGGCCGCACACGGGGTCGCACGTCATGCCCAAGTGGTGCTCCAAGGCCATCTCGGCGGCATATTCGATCTGGGCGGGGCTGCCCCCGAAGAGCTGGTTGGCGGCAGCGGCGGCCATGGCGCAGGCCACGCCCACCTCGCCCTGGCAGCCCACCTCGGCGCCCGAGATGGAGGCGTTGGTGCGCACGATGTCGCCCACCAAGCCCGCCGTCACCAAGGCGCGAACGATGCGCAGGTCGGTGAACTCGTAACTATGCGACAGATGGTAGAGCACGGCAGGCATCACACCGCTTGAGCCGCAGGTGGGCGCGGTGACGATGCGTCCGCCCGAGGCATTCTCCTCCGCCACGGCCAAGGCATAGCTGTAGACCAAGCCACGGCTGCGGAGCGTATGCGTATAGCCCGACGCCTTGATGTGGTAGGCGGCGGCCTTGCGGCTCAGGTTGAGCGGGCCGGGCAAGACGCCTTCGGCCTGCAAGCCGCGCTCGACGGCGGCTTTCATCACCTGCCACACTTCGAGCATATAGTCTTCGATTTCCTTCTGGTTCTCGTATTCGTAGACGTATTCCCAATAGGTCCTCCCCCGCCGTTCGCACCAGTCGAGGATGTCTGTCATCTTGGTCAGCGGATAGAGGTCGGGCTGTTCGCTCCGTTTGCCTTCCTCGGCAAGGTTGCCTCCGCCGATGCTGAACACCTGCCACTCCCCCACCACCTCATTGGCCTCGTCGAAGGCCTTGAAGAGCATCCCGTTGGGATGGAACGGGAGCATCACTTCGGGTTTCCAGACGATTTCGGTCGGGGCCTGCAATGTGTTGAGGATGGCCCAGTCGGTCATGTGGCCTTTGCCGGTGGCGGCGAGGCTGCCGTAGAGCGTCACCTCGAAGCGGGTGGCATCGGGATAGCGTTCGTTGAAAATGGCGGCGGCCTTCTGCGGGCCCATGGTGTGGCTGCTTGAGGGGCCTACACCTATTTTATATATGTCGCGGATGGTTTTCATTGTAGTGTAGGGTTTGATGACACGCATCGCGTCACTGCGAGGTACGAAGCAGTCCAGAAAAGGGTTGGTCTGGATTGCTTCACTGCGTTCGCAATGACGCAAAGCGGGTGCAAAAGTACGGATTTATTGGGGTTTTCGGGCATTTTGAAGAAAAAAAGAAAAAAATTTCGTCAAAAGTGTTGGAGGGAAAGAAATTTGTTGTACTTTTGCAGCGTCAAACAACGAGGGGCATTAGCTCAGTTGGCTAGAGCGCTTGCATGGCATGCAAGAGGTCATCGGTTCGACTCCGTTATGCTCCACAAAACGAAACCCCGCTGATTATCAGTGGGGTTTTTGTTTTTGCAGTGCCAATCTCTATACTCAGTCTCGCGTCGCTTTGCGCTTCCCCCTCATTGGAGGGGGAAGCCTACCGGGGCTGGGCTGTCGCCACTATGGGGCTATGGGTTCATGAAACTCTTGTAGTGCCCGTTGCAACACCTCGTCCATGGGGGCGTAGAGGGGATAGAAACCCTCGTCGTCGTAGAGATTGCGGGCAATGTAGGCCTTCAGGAGGATGTCGGTCTCGCGGCGTGCCACCACCTTCTGCTCATCGGTACCCTTGATTCCCTTGGCATCGGCCAACTTCACCAATTCTTCAAACATGGCGTCGGTCACCGAAAACGCTTTGTCATAGGCCGCGACGGTCTTGTAGCGTTGCAACTGGGCGCGATGCTTGTCGGTATACTCAAAAGCGTATTGGTACAACAAGCCCTTGTTGGCGATACGGTTGAAATAGTATTCCGTGCTGTCGTCGACGAGGGGCACATAGATGTCGGGCATGATGCCGCCGCCACCATACACCGTCTTGCCTTTGGGCGTGGTGAACTTCAGCGAGTCGGCGAAATGGATGCTGTCGGGATGAAAAACCTCGCCCGTCTCATAACGTTCATACGATTCCCACAGGTATTTCTCCAAGTCGCCATCGTAAGGTTTCTGGATGCAGCGACCCGTTGGGGTGTAGTAGCGCGACACGGTGAGGCGAATGGCTGAGTTGTCGCTGAGCATGATTTGCTCCTGCACCAATCCCTTGCCATAGGAGCGGCGCCCGATGATGGTGCCACGGTCGTTGTCCTGCAAGGCACCGGCCACGATTTCGCTCGCGCTGGCCGACTCGCCGTCGATGAGCACCACCAACGGGAGGTCTTCCACCATGCCGTGTCGACGCGCCACCATGTCCTGCCTTGGGCGGTTGCGGCCTTCGGTGTAGACAATCATGCTGCCTTTGGGCAGGAACTCGTCGGCCACGTCGACAGCGGCTTTCAGGAAGCCGCCGGTGTTGCCGCGAAGGTCGAAGATGAGCTGTTGCATTCCCTCGCGTTTCAATTTCTTGATGGCTTGCCTGAACTCGTCGGCGGTAGTGGCCGAAAACTTGCTCAGTTTCAGGTAGCCCGTCTTTTCGTCGACCATATAGGCGACATCGACGCTATAGGTCGGTATGGCGGCACGGGTGATGGTATAGTCGAGCAGGCCGTCCAATCCACTGCGTTTCACCTTCACGCGCACCTTGGTGTTTTTGGGGCCTTTCAGCTTGCGCATCACATCGTCGTTGGTCAGCTTCTTGCCTGCCACCAACGAGTCGTCGACGTAAACGATGCGGTCGCCGGCGAGGAGTCCCACCTTCTCGGAGGGTCCGCCCTTGATGACGCTGACGATGGCGATGGAGTCTTTTTCGATGCGAAACTGCACCCCGATGCCATCGAAGCTGCCCATGAGCGGGTCGTTCACCTCGTTGAACTCCTCGCGGGGCACATAGGCGCAATGCGGGTCGAGTTCCTCCATCAGCGCGGCGATAGCACCGTCTTCGAGCTTCACCTCGTCGGGGGCTTCCACATAGTCGGTGCCGACATACCACATCACCTCGTCGAACTTGCTTCCACCTTCGACGTTGACCTGAGGCTGCCTTACACCTTTATTAATATAGAGACCCATCAAGATGCCCACCATCAGCAGGAGGACAACCATAATGGGTCGGGGACGATAGTTTTCCATGTCTTGACTGCCAATCAAACGGTTGCACTCGACAGCTCCAGATTACGATCCATCTTACGGAACAAGCCTTGCAGCACCGTACCCGGCCCCACCTCGACGATCGAGCGCACGCCCGTGGCGAGGATGTTGCTCATGGTCTGCGTCCACATGACGGGCGACGTCAGCTGGGCGATGAGGTTCTTCTTGATGATTTCGGGGTCGTTGACCGACTGTCCGGTGACGTTTTGGTAGATTGGGCAGATACCCTGGTTGAAGGTGGTCTCCTTGATGGCTTCGGCCAGTTCGAGACGGGCAGGCTCCATCAGCGGGCTATGGAACGCGCCACCCACGCTGAGTTGCACCACACGCTTGGCACCCGCTTCCTTCAGCTTCTCGGAAGCGGCAGCCACGCCCTCTATCGAACCCGAGATGACCAGCTGGCCAGGGCAGTTGTAGTTGGCCGGCACCACCACGGCGTCTTTCACCGAGGCACAGATGTTCTCGATGGTGGCATCCTCCATGCCGATTACGGCGGCCATCGTGCCCGGCTGGGCCTCGCAGGCCTTTTGCATGGCCATGGCACGTTTGCTGACGAGGCGCAGTCCGTCTTCGAAGCTCAGCACCTTGTTGGCCACAAGCGCCGAGAACTCGCCCAAAGAATGGCCTGCCACCATGGTTGGGTCGAAATCCTCAAGCATGGAGGCCAAAATGACCGAATGAAGGAATATGGCCGGTTGGGTCACCTTGGTCTGCCGAAGGTCGTCGTCGGTGCCTTCAAACATGACATCGGTGATCTTGAACTTCAGGATGCTGTTGGCTTTCTTGAACATGTCCTTGGCCTTGGAGAAGTTGTCGTACAAGTCCTTACCCATCCCCACGAATTGGGCACCTTGGCCCGGAAAAACATATGCTTTAATCATTATTCGGTTTAAGATTTAAAGATTTAAAATTCAAAGATTTAAAGATTCAAAATTCAAAATTATGGATTGCTTCGTCGTTCCTCCTCGCAATGACAAAAGGCGTCAATGCAGGTTGGCTCCTATCAGTTGGAAAAACTCTTCACGGGTCGACTCGCGCTCGAAGGCTCCGATGAAATCGCTGGTGGTGGTCACCGCGCTCTGCTTCTGCACGCCACGCATCGACATGCAGAGGTGCCGGGCCTCGATGACGACCGCCACGCCCAAGGGATGCAAGGCCTCGTTGATGGCGTTCTTGATTTGGGTGGTCAGGCGTTCCTGCACCTGAAGGCGGCGCGAATAGGCCTCCACCACGCGGGCTATCTTGCTCAGCCCCGTGATGTAGCCATTGGGGATGTAGCCAACATGCGCCTTGCCGATAAAGGGTATCAGGTGATGTTCGCAGAGCGAATACACCTCGATGTCCTTGACGATCACCATCTGTCGGTAGTCCTCCTTGAACTTGGCCGAAAGCAGGATCTCCATCGGGTCTTGCTCGTAGCCGTGCGTAAGGAACATCATCGACTTGGCCACACGGAAAGGCGTCTTCTGAAGGCCCTCGCGCTGAGGATCTTCACCCAAGAGTTCCAAGATGGCGGCGTAATGTTCCTGAAGCTTGGCCAAGCGTTCCGTGTCGAATTGTTCAATGGCTTCGTAACCGAAACGTTTCATTAGCTTTTCGTCCATCATCAGCCGATTTTTTGCTTAGGCATTGCCACTGTGGATTGCTGTCCCATGACGCACTTGCCCGTAAACTGTGCGCCGACCTCGATGAGCAACTGCTTGGTGTTGAGGTCCACTTCCACTTTCGAGGTCGACTTGAGTGCGGTCAGCTCCTCGGTGACGATGTTGCCCTTCACCGCGCCCGATATTTCGGCTTGCTTGCAATTGAGGTCGCCTTCCATGACACCAGTGGCGCCAATCACGACCTTGCCGTTCGATTTGAGTGAGCCAATCAGGTGGCCGTCGATGCGGATGTCGCCATTCGACTCGATGTCGCCCTTAATGGTGGTTCCATTGCCGATGAGATTGCGTGCAGGTGTTTCCATTATAGCCATAATATATTACTTTTTAGTGTTGGATTCGATAAATGAGTTGTATTCCTCCAAGTCCTTCGCCTGGTAGAACACCGGGTAGTTTTTGACGGAGATGGGGACGATGTTGTATTTCGCCTTGTCGATGCCGCCAAAGACGTAGTCGTTCATCGACATGGAGGTGATATAGTCGTTTGCTTTCTTCTCGCTCTCGAAGTTGCCGATGGTGATGATGCTGCGGGCTTCGTCGAGAACCACGTTCTTTACATTGAAGGTCCGCGTGCGTTGCTCGCGTTTGTTGAAGTCGCTGATACGCACCATGAGCGGGTCGATGCGCACCGTCTTCGAGTCGCAAACGATCATTACGAAATGCTCGCTGCCAGGTTCGTAGGCGTAAGGCGATGCCTTCTTGACTTCGGGCTGGTCGCCGCCTTCCTTGCTGTCGAGTTCTGTCAGCACAATGCCGAGATGGTATTCCTCGTTGACATCTTCGAGCACGCGGCGGGCATAAGGCGTGATGCTGCTGGTGGGATAGGTGCGCACCAATTCGTAGAGGGCAAAGGCCATGGTGTCGATGGCGACCAAGCGGCCTTGGGCCACGGCATGGAGGAAGGCGAAGCGCGGCATGAAGGCCGTGTCGTTCTCAAAGAGTTGCATGGCGCGTTCGGTGTTCATCTTCACGCGGTAATACTGCCCTTGCTCGAAGGCCTCGTAGGTCTTGCTGTAGAAGTCGGAAGCCTCTTTCTCCTCGGCTTGCAGCTTCTCGAAATAAGTCGGGTCGTTGATGAACTCGGCATAGCTTGAGTTGGGGTATTTGTCGAAGATCTTGCCTTTGTAGACCAACGACTGTTCCTCGTGGTTGAGGTCCTTGTGCATCTTATAGAGGGCATACCAAGTGGGCAGCTCTTTCTCGTAGCCCGGGTAGCGGTTGTCGAGCCGTTCATACGATTCGATGGAGCGCTGCAGGTCGTTGAGCCTGTCCATATAGAGGAAGCCGAGATGATAGAGCCCGTCGGCGATGAGCGAGTCGCACACTTCTTTCTGTTCCATGCTGAAGGGCAGGTCTTGAAGATAGTAGCCACGGTCGTGGTTGGTGTAGGTGGCATTGAGCGAGTCTTGCTTGGCCTTGGCGTTTTTGGCCTCGGTCAGTTCCTCGTCGTTGCCGCCGTCGGGGTTGAATGCGCTGGCCAAGCTCCTCCTGTCGCTGATGCGCCAGTTGTCCTCGTTCTTACGCATACCCCACTTGCGGGTGAACTCGGTGATGCCCCTCGACACCGATGTGGGGTTGTAGAAATACCACGAGCCGGCAGTGCTGCCCGTCGGTTCCGACTTGGGCGTCTCGCCTTCGTTGACGGCAGTGCCCATCAAGGCCAATTGTTCCTCGTACTCGCGTTGGGCCTTCTCCATCTCCTCCTGCTCGATGACTTGTGCAATGATGCGGTCGATGAGCATGTTGCGGCTCACCGAGTCCATGGCGGCCACGCGCAGCAAGCTGTCTTGGTCGCGGACGACGGAGGCATACATCACCAACTCGTTCAAGGTCTGCGAGATGTTCATGATGCTGTCGTAGCCTTCGTATTTGCGGTCCATGCTACTGACGGCGGTGTCGTAGTAGGCCTGGGCCAATTCGTACTCGTTGCGGTCGAAGAGCATCGTGGCCGCCTTGAGCGACGACTGGAAGCGTTGAATCTGGTTGTCCTTGTAGGCCTTCACCGACTTGCGGAGGTAGTCGATGGCCTTGGCCTCGTTGCCTTCGCGCAGGGCCAGCTCGGCCATGGCGTAATAGATGCGGTCGCGGTAGTCCTCGTTGTTGGCATCGCGGAGCATCTTGTTCATCATCTTGTAAAGTTCGGGGGCGTTGTTGGCGTTGCCCATCTTGGCCATGTTCATGCGCGACTCGAAGACCATCTCGTATTCGGGGTTGCGCTTGATGACCTTCTTGAACTGCGCCGTGGCGCGGTCGACGTCGCCCTGCTGCATATAGATTTGCCCGAGGATGAACATGGCGCGGGTGCGCAAGTCGCGGTCTCTGTTGAGCAGGATGCCGTTCTTGAGGTATTTGACGGCGTTGTTGTAGTCCTTCACGGCAATGTAGTAGTCGGCGATGGTGTAGTCGACGTTGCGCATCAGCTCCTTGGGCGGCTTGTTGAGACCGGCGGTCTTGGCCAATAGTTGCTCAATCATGGCGACGGCCTTGGGGTATTCCTCGGTCTGGATGTAGGTCTTGATGAGCCACATGTTGGCCACATAGGCGATGTCGTTGTAGTTGTATTCGGTGGCCACGAAGTCGAAGGTGCGCTTGGCCGGGATGTAGTCGTGCTTGAAGAAGTGTGCCTTGCCCATCACCATGTAGGCGTCGTCGATCCATCTCACGCGCTCGCGGCTTCCAAACTTCATCGAGTGTTTCTGCACGCAGATGGCGGTCTTCTCCAGGGCGCGGTCCATGACGGAGTTCAGTGCCATTCCGTTTTGCTCGGTGCCGTAGTTGTAGACGCGTAGCACCTGGCTGTAGTCATCCTTCACCGCCGTGCGGAGCTGTTGTTGGCCCTCCTTGAGGCTTGCCTCACCGTTGAAGTAGATGTTGTAGTGGCTGGTCAGGTTGTGGTACATGCGTCGGGTGAGCGTGTTTTTCTTGGTGGAGCAGCCGCTCAGCAGCAGCGCCATCACGCAGCCTAACGCCATGAATATGTAGGTTCTCTTATGCACTTCGTTTTCTTTTAATAAAACAATAACTCCAAATTGCAGCGTTTATTTCAAGCGGGGCGGAAAATCATTGGCGTTGTCCGTACCACTTTCGGGCTTCGATGAGGAGCATGTCGTCGGTGGGAAGTTCCAAGGCCGAGCGCATCTGCACGGCGATGGTGTCGGCAGTGGTCTTGAACTCGTTGAGGAGCAGGCGGTCGAAGTCGGCCTGTCGGCTTGCCATGATGCCATTGCTTTGTTGCTGGAGGGTTTGCATGGCCTTGCCCCTATAGTCGTCGAGGGCGAGGAACTGCATCAGGGCTTCGGCGGCTTTCAGGCTGTCGTCGGTCCAGTCGACGGCGATGGGTTCTTGCAGCGACTTCAGCGCATATTTCTCGCACAGCCCGGGGAGCTGGCCTTGTATCTTTTCCACCTCGCGCGAGAAGTCGACCGCCAGACGTTCGGCGCGTTCCTTCTCCACGTTGGCCTTGATTTTCGGCACATAGATGAAAGCCAAGCCGCCCAGCACGAGCAATACGACGGCGAGGATGATGACTTTCACGAAGGAATGGCCCTTGGTGATGGCCGAGCGCACGTCGCTGATCGAGTCGAAGCGCTGTTCGCGCGAGAACTGGGTGCAATGGGTGGCCACGGCGCCAAACTGCTTCGAGATGTTGCGCTCGCCGATGAACTCCATGATCTTGCCCAACGAATAGATGTCGGCCCGCGCATCGTAGTCCTCGCCCTTGATGATTTCGGGGGCCACAAACTCCATCTCCTTGATGAGCAGTTCGCGGTCGGCGTCCTGCTTGGTCTCGGGGATACCGATGTCAATGAGCTTGACGCGGCCTTCGTTGGCGCTCACGATGATGTTCTCGGGGTTGAGGTTGCAGTGCACCACGCCGTTGCGTTGCAGGTAATACAAGGCGTCGCACACCTCGGTGAGGACGCTCTTCACCTGTTTTTCGGAGAGCGTGCCCACGCGCACATGCTCGGCCAGCGACTTGCCCTCGATGTATTCGAAGACGATGCAGTCGCCCAAGCCTTCGATCTTGACGAAGTCGAGGGCCTTGCGGATGTATTTGTTGTCGAGCATCGAGGTGGTCTCGTATTCCTGGCGCAGCGAGGCACGGCAGGCGGCATCGTTGGCGCATTCTTCCTTCAAGGCCTTGACGACGACCTTCTTGCCGTTGAAGCTACCGACGAATACCCTACTGTTGCCGTAGCGCGAGGTGTGCAGCGGACGGAGGTCGGTGTAGTCGGTCGAAAAGTTGTTTTCTGACATCTTCAATCAAATATATTTGGGCGCAAATATACTGCATTTTTCCGAACCAACGGCAAAAGTGGGGCGGAAAAAGATTAATTGAGCACAAAAGTGCTGTGTTTCCAGAATTAATGTGTATTTTTGCACATCAATCTTGATGCTCAACACAGGCACCCATTCCGATTTGTTCTGAGCGCTACGTGCCGATTATGGCGGACCATCACTTCGTTTCGTTGAGCAATTTCGTCATGGTGATGTCGTTGTTAATCAGGTAGACATCAACCTCGTCAAGTTGGCCGAACTTCTTCAAGTTCTTATATACCGTCTTGATTTCCGATTTGGAGATTTTGTGCAGCATATTGGTCCAAAAGACGAGCACCGTGTAGCCCTTCTCCCCTTTGATTTCTGGGAAAACAGTCTGCATTTCGCTTAACTTGACCTTATAGCCATCCAAAGGCACGGAAGTGGTTGGCGGAAACTCATCGAATTGATGGTTATAGTTCCAATTCAGGTTGAAACCTAAAGTGGGCGGACAGTAGCAATTGACATGGAAGGAGACGAGTTCGCTGCTGTGGAAATACATGATTTTCAGGGGCTGGTAGAGGTTTTTCATCTGCATGGAGTCCGCGCCGAGGTTGCTGACTTGCCTGAATTGTTCTTCGTCGCACACCAAGGGCGTGAAGACGAAATCTTTGGGCAACTTGCGATAGAATTTCTCGCACTGCTCCGCATCATAGCCGTTGATTTCGCGGAAGCCGAAGATTATGGGGGCGAGGGTGTTGCAACCACCTAAGCAGAGCATAACAATTGTTACGGCAACAAAGTGTAGTTTTTTCATGGCGCACTGTGTTTGTTTTCATCCTCGCGATATTCCAGAATATCCCCCGGCGTGCATTGCAACTCGCGGCAAATGGCGTCTAAGGTGGTGAGGCGGATGGCCTTGGCCTTGCCCGTCTTGAGGATGGAGAGGTTGGCTTGGGTGAGGCCGATGCGCTCGGCCAGTTCGTTGGAGCGCATCTTGCGCTTGGCGAGCATTACGTCTAAGTTCATGATGATCATAGCTTCTTCTTTTTTATCACAAAACCTTCAAAACAAGGCAAAACTCCACGAGACCGTGTGGCGGCTGCACAACCGTGCGCCGCCGGAAGCCCGCCGGTTGGCAGGCTTCCCACAACCCAAAAAAGGTTTTGTAGGTTTTGCAAGTTTTGTGACATTAGATGGTTAGTTTGTTTTC
>CAMKAR010000032.1 GCA_946410535.1 uncultured Bacteroidales bacterium | reverse complement strand
CGACTCGTAGAAGTAGGGGTTGCACGAGTTCATGATGGCGTTGGCGAAGTCGGGGGCGCCGCCGTGGTGGTGGGTGCACTTGATGGGCAGCGAGCCTGGGCCGTTGCAGTGGAACACCGTTTGCGGCGTGATGCTTCCGCTCTGCATGGCGATGAGGCCGACGACGGTCTTGAAGGTGGAGCCGGGCGGGTAGGTGCCGCTGATGGCACGGTTGATGAGGGGTTTCATGGGGTCATCCTGAAGTTCCTTGTAATGCTTGCCGCGATCGCGGCCCACGAGGAGGTTGGGGTCGTAGGTAGGGCTGGTGACGAAGGCCAAGATCTGTCCTGTCGAAGGCTCGACGGCCACGATGGAGCCTATCTTGCCCACCATCAGCTGCTCGCCGTAGGCTTGCAGGTCGGCATCGAGGCCGAGGTAGATGTCCTTGCCGGCCACGGGTTCTTTGTCAAGCTCGCCGTCCATGAAGCTGCCCATCTCGCGGTTGTGCACGTCCACCATCATCACCTTCAGGCCCTTCACGCCGCGCAGCTCCTTTTCATACGACTTCTCGATGCCCGACTTGCCGATGTAGTCGCCTTGGCGGTAGTAGCCTTCCTCGTCTTTCTCCAGCTCGGCAGGGCTGATTTCGCCGATGTCGCCCAAGGTGTGGGCAGCGATGGCGTTGGGATAGTGGCGCACCGTGCGGGTCTGGAAATAGAAGCCGGGGAAGCGGTAAAGCACCTCGGCGATGTGGGCGTAGTTCTCTTTCGAGACCTGCGTCATGAAAGGCGAGGGCTTCAGGTATGACTCCTTCTTCGCCTTGTTCATCCGCTCGACGAACGAGGCCTTGTCGATTTCGAGCAAACGGCAGAACGTGGCCGTGTCGAAAGGGTTGAGCGTGTCTTTGCGGACAGCCTGGATCACTTGTCGCGGCACGACCATCAGGTCGTAGACGGCCTCGTTGAACACCAAGAGCTGGCCATTGCGGTCGAAAACCTTGCCTCGGGCGGGATATTGGGTCACGAAACGCAAGGCGTTGTTGTCGGCCAACTGCTTGTAGTGCTTGTCGACCACTTGAAGCGAAAACAACTTGACGATATAGACAATCCCCACCGCGATGAAGATGCCCATGATCAGTAACTTTCTGGAAGACAAACTGTTGTTGCTCGTTCTCATAACAAAAATTGCAGTTGACAAAGGTATATGTTTTTCGTGAAGCCCGAAAGGGGAGGAGGCTGTTTTTTTGAAAAAAAAATTCTTTGCCAAAAACCTTTGCCGAAATCGTAGGCCATGACAAATTTTTCCTATATTTGCACGGTTTTTTTATGCCTACCGAAATGAAGAGATTTTTCATGGTTGTCATGGTCGTTTGCATGGCCCTAACAGGATGCCGTCAGCAGGAGCAAAACAAGGAATTGTTGCACCGCGAGTTCTACAATACTGTTTGGGAACGCTTTGATTATGTGCAAAATGTCGTCGAAGTAACCTCTCCGAAGACATACGATTTGAGTTTACGCCTGAGTTTTACAGACGACTATCCATACAACGACGTTTCGTTGGTGTTTACCGTTTTCGATGAGCATGGTAATCCCTATCGTGCCAAAGGCTACAAGTTTAAGCTGAAGGACGAGGAGGGTAATTGGAATGTCGAAAAGAAGGACGGTAGCTATACCTTCACCCTGCCTATCAACAAGCAGCTCACCATCAGCGATATGGGCAAATATACGTTCAGGATGGAACAAAAAATGCCTATCACACCCATCATCGGGGTGAAGGAATTGACACTTTTAGACAAATAGGAAATTAAAGAAATTATGAATTATATGAACAAATTGATGAGAATCGGAGGATTGGCACTTCTTTTGGCAGTGGCTTTTGCCTCTTGTGTGCCACAGAAAAAGATGCTCCTCTTGAAAGATGCTCAAATGGCTGCTGCAAACCTTTCGAAGGAATATGTCAACGACCGCACTGTTGACTACAAGCTGCAGCCGGGCGACAACCTCTACATCCGCTTCATCAACATCGTTGACGAGAAGAGCACGGCCTCATTGGCGGGCGAAACCTTTGGCAGGTCGAACTACATGTCGTCGGACGCCAGCATCTACCTCCAGTCCTACACCATGGATGAGGACGGATGCATCGAGCTGCCCCTGACGGGCAAGATCGAGCTGCGGAACCTGACTGTCGACCAAGCCAAGGAGAAGATGCAGACAGAGCTTGACAAGTATATGAACGAAACCACCATCATAGTGAAGCTGTCGAACTTCAACCTGACCGTCCTCGGCGAGGTGGTGCGCCCGGGAATGTACAGGGTGTACCAGTCGCAAATCAACCTTTTCGAGGCTGTTGCCATGGCGGGCAATATGACCAACTTCGCCAAGAACAACGAGGTGAAGATCATCCGCCAAACCGACAACGGCTCCGAAATCGTCTCTGTCGACATGGGTTCCGCCGACATCCTTTCGTCGCCTTACTATTACCTGAAACCCAACGACATCATCTACGTCGAGCCTATGAAGATCAAGCAATGGGGCTTCACCACCTTCCCCTACTCAACGGTGCTGTCGGT
Organism: uncultured Bacteroidales bacterium; assembly: GCA_946410535.1. The sequence goes on along the minus strand of CAMKAR010000032.1, from coordinate 9,073 downwards.
GGTTTCGCTTGCGGTAACCCTTTATTTGGCATTCAAGAAATAAAACATAACAATCATGGCAAACGAGAAAACATATATTCCCCAACAGAACAACGAGGAACAAAATATTGACATCAAGCAGTTGATATTCACTGCATTGCAACATTGGTATCTTTTCGTCATCTTTGTGGTGGTGGCCTTGGCCATTTGTTTTGTAATCAACCGCTATTCCACCAAGGTGTACCAAACCTCTGGAACGGTGCTCATCAGGGAAGGCCGCAACAACTACGACCCCACGGCCATCATGACCACGATGAACTTCGGCAACATGCAGAACATCGACAACGAGATAGCCATCCTCAAGTCGTATTCGCTCACCGACCGCGTCGTCAAGAAGATGGGCATCGAAGTGACCTATGTGGAGAAGGGACGCATTGCCACCTCCGAGATGTATAAGAATGCACCTTTCCACGTTGAGTTTGAGCGTAGCGTGCCTCAGGCCGTGGGCCTGCCCTACGAGGTGACTTTCCTCGACAATGGCGGCATCAGGCTTCATGCCGTGGGCGAGGGTTTGGTGAAATACGACTACATCCTCTGCCAGCAGACCGAATTTAATCCTTATGCCACTATCGACATCAGTGGCGACTATAAGCAAGGCGAGTGGATCGACAATGGCTACAACCGCATCCGCATCACCAAGACCGATTTCTTTGACGCCGAGACTGTGGGCACCCGCAAGCTGATGTTTTGGCTCAACAGCTACCCCAGCCTCAACAAGCAAATGGGCAGCTTCACTGTGAGTGCCATCAGCAAGCAGGCTTCGGTGGCCTCCGTCGTGATGAACGGCACCAACAAACAGAAAATCGTCGAGTTCACCAACCTCTTGATGAACGAATACGTCAACCGTGGATTGGAGAAGAAAAACGTCGTCAGCGAAAACACCATCGAGTTCATCAACAACGAGTTGCAGGGCATCCAAGAATCGCTGAGCCAGGCCGAGACCGAGCTGAAGGACTTCCGCCAGCAGAACGACCTCATGAACCTCGACCTGCAAGCCAGCCAGGTCTACACCAACCTTCAGGCCTTGGGCAAGGAACGTGCCGAAATGTCTGTCAACCTGAAGATTTACAAGCGTATGCAGGATTACATCAAGGTTCAGATTGACGACCCTGAGAACTTGGCCGCCCCAAGCACGATGGGCATCAACGACCCCTTGCTCAACCAGTTGGCCCGCGACCTCGTGATGCTGTCGCAAACCAAGGCCACCCAATTGCTCACCCAAACCGAGCAGCACCCCCAAATCGTGAAGCTCAACGAGCAGATCGTCACGACCAAGAAGGCCTTGCTCGAAACCATCAACAACCTTGTCGACAACGCCCAGATGAGCCTCAACGAAATCGACCGTCGCATAGGGATGCTTGAGTCGGAGTCGCGCCAACTTCCCGGCAAGCAGCAGCAGCTCATCAACTACCAGCGCAATTTCGAGTTCACCGACGACACCTATAAATACTTGATGCAGCGTCTCGCCGAGGCGCAAATCCTGCGTGCCTCCAACACGCCCGACAACGAAATCCTCGACGAAGCCCGCCTCGAGCGCACGGTGATGATTGCACCGCGCACGTCGATGAACTACCTCATCGCCATCATCCTTGGCCTGCTCATCCCTGCCTTGTACCTCTTCCTGAAGAACTTCTTCAACACCACCGTCAGCAACCGCAAGGACGTGGAGAAGCTGACCAGCTATCCCATCATCGGGCAGGTGGCACAGACGAACGGCAAGGATCCGCTACTGGTTGTCAACAACCCCAAGTCGCCAGTGGCCGAGTCGTTCCGCTCCATCCGCACCAACATCGAGTTCATCACGCAGAGCAAGCTGCCTTGCACCGTCCTCGTCACCGGCGACGTGCAGAGCATCGGCAAGACCTTCAACAGCATCAACATCGCCTCGATTTATGCCCTCTATGGCAAGAAGACCGTGTTGCTGGGCTTCGACATGCGCAAACCCAAGCTCTTCCAGGAGTTTGGCCTCAGCAACAATATCGGACTGAGCAGCTATTTGAGCAACAAGGAGGCTATCGAAAACATCATCCAGCCTTCGGGCAAGATACCTACGCTCGACCTCATCACCAGCGGCCCCATCCCGCCCAATCCTTCCGAGTTGATTGCCTCCACCAAGTGCGACGAGCTGTTTGCCGAACTGAAGAAACGTTACGACTACATCGTCATCGACACGCCGCCCATCGGCTTAGTCACCGATGCCTTGTTGCTGATGCGCCATTCCGATGCCAACATCTTCATCGTGCGTCAGGGCGTGACCAACAAGAACGCCTTTGGCAGCATCATCAAAGACCTTGAAGACCGCGACATGAAATTTTCCATCGTGGTCAATGGCCTGCAGGCCGAGAAAGGCTATGGCTACCGCTATGGTGGCAAGAAATACGGCTACGGCTATGGCTATGGCTATGGCTACGGCTACGGCTATGGTTATGGCAACGACTACTATGGCGAGTCGGAAGATGGCGAAAAGAAACGCCGCCGCCACAAGAAGCATAAAGAAGACAAGAAACAGCAGTGACGCAAGCAATGGACAGTCACGAAACAAGGCATTGGCATGCCCTTTACGTCAAGTCGCGGGCCGAAAAGAAGGTACTTTCGCAGCTTGAGGAGATGGGCTTCAAGGCTTATCTACCCCTCATAACGCAGGTCAAGCAATGGAGCGACAGGCGCAAGAAAGTGGAGGAGCCGCTTTTCAAGTCCTATGTGTTCGTGTATTCCAACGACAGGGAATATATCACCATCCTCAATGTGTTTGGCGTGGTGAAGTTCGTCAGGTTCGAGAACAAGCCAGTGGTCGTGCCCGAAAACCAAATCTTGGCCATTAGGAAATTCGTCCAGGATTACGAACGAGGCGAAGGGTTCAAGTTGGATAACAACGAGGACCTGAAGGTGGGTCAGATGGTCAGGATCATCAACGGGCCGATGAAGAACCTCAAAGGCCGCCTCCACACCATCCGCAACAAGCGCCAACTGCTGGTGTATATTGAGGTGGTCGGGCAATACATCCCCGTCAACATACCGAGGGCGAAGGTGGAGCCTTGCGAAGAATGACGATTTTGCCGTCCATTGAAAGATTATTACTATTTTTGCAGAGAATTTTAAACGAATAAGTCATGAGTTCAGAAAACAAGAAATCGAATCAACCGATATGGCTCTATGCCATGCTTGGCGTGTTAGCCATCACTTTGGTGTTTCTTTTGGTGCGCAACAATTCCATGAAAGGAGACCTTGAGCAGCTTGAGACCGAGAAGGAGATGCAACGCATGGATTTCCAGGCCGAAGTGGACAGCTTGATGAAAGTCCACAACAAGCTGAAAGAGAGCTATGGCGAACTGAGCCAGGAGCTGGCCGAGAAAGACAGCATCATCCAAGCCGATGCCGTCGAAATCAAGAAACTTCTTGATTCTCAGTGGGATTACTATCGCATCAAGAAGAAAGTGGCCTCGCTTCAGAACATAGCACAGAAATACGTCCGCCAGATGGACTCGCTCTATACCGTCAACCGTGAGCTTGTGGCCGAGAACGAACGCATCCGCGAAGAATACCAGGCCGAACGCCGTCAAAACACCAATCTTACCCGTCAAAAGGAAGAATTGGCCAACAAGGTGAGCCAGGCAGCCACCATGAAACTCTACAATTACTCAGCCCAGGCCGTGCGCTTCAAGGGTGGGGGGAAAGAGACAAGCACCGACCGCGCCGACCGCGCCGAGCGCATCAGGATTGACTTCACCGTGGCAGCCAACGACCTCATCGAGCCTGGTACGAAGCTGTTTTATGTGCGCATCGCCGACCCCAGACGTGCCATCATCAGCAAGGGCAAGGGCGACGAGTATTCCTTCCAAGCCAATGGCGAGACCTTGCAGTTCACCGAGCTTGTGCGTGTCAACTATGACGGCAAGGAAACACCTGTGAGGGCCTACTACGTCAAGTCCGACAACTACCAAATGATGCCAGGCACCTATTTCATCGACGTCTATGAGCAAGGCGGCAAGCTGATCGGCCAAACCACCATCGACTTGAAGTAAGTGTTGGGAATGGTTCTGCAAACACGAAAGCCAGCCTTCAGGGTTGGCTTTTTTCATTCCAATACCGTTTTGAGCACCTCGTGCGAGCGGAAGTCGTTCATCACAGGGGCATGGAGCCGCATGAAAGTGATAAGCCCGTCGAGCAGCTCGCGACGTTGGCTCACCCGCAATGGAATGCGGCATGCCTCGTCGATGCCTGTGTTGAGCATCTTCGACAGCATGGCCGCCGTTTCGGCATCGAAGTAATAGGGATGCAGCGGATAGTCGTGGGCAAACGATCCCTCCATCATGTCGAAGCAAAAGCCGTTGGCGTGGTTGTCTTTGGGGTAGAACCCCAAATGGCGGGTCAGCTCCAAGGTGAAAAACAAGGGGAAATTGGCATAGTCTTGTTCCACCAAGTCGAGCCACTGCAACGACCTGACAATGAAGTCGTACAACGCTTCGTTTTGCTCCTGTTCGGTTATTGTCTTGGTTAACAATTCGCTGATATACATCAATATGGCACTTTTGTTCATCACAAAAGGGATGCTTTGGTAGACGGTGGCCAACTGTACGTCTTTCAAGTAGCCCAAAGTGCCTTTGTTGGGTCGTCCAGCCTCTATATAATTAATAAGGTGCAAGTTCTGGAACAGGGCGGCACGGTTTTTCGCGTTACGGTTGAAAGCCCCTTTCACCATGTAGGAACGCAAGCCGAAATTGCGGGTGAATACCTTCACAATCAAGCTGGTGTCGCCATAGCGGATGCCTTGCAGGACGATGCCTTGGATGTTGTCGTCCATCAATTTTGGATGAGGATCTTGGTGGCAAACTTGTCGGTGCCTTGCTTGGTGCTGGTGAAGATGAGATAGACGCCGGGCTGCACCTTCACGCCGTTGATGTCGGTGCAGTCCCAAACGGCCTGACCGCCTTCCGAAATCAGTTGGGTGACGAAAGCCCCGTTGACGGTGGTGATTCTCACCAACGAATTGGATACCAATCCTTTGATACCGACGAAACCCGAATAGCCAGGCCTCACCGGATTGGGATAGGCCACCACATCGCTGACGTAAGGCTCGGGTGTGGCGGCTTCGCCTCGATAGGAGATGATGCCGTTGGCAGTGCCGAAAAACACCTCGCCGCTCTTGTCGACGGCCATGGTGGTGACGGCGTTGTCGAGCAACGGGCTGTTGGTCGTGTTGAAGTAATGGATTTCTTTTGGGTTGCCTTCGAGCGACATGAGATAGACTCCCGACTCGAGGCCGAACCAGATTTGTTCGGACCCTTTGATTGAGGCCATCGAAAGCACATTGGAGCCGTCGAAGAGGTAGTCGAATTGTTGTGTGCCGTCGTTGCGAGGCACTTTCACTTGCGTGGCGTCGAAATTGGAGCCACTGAAGATTTTCTTGGTGTCGGAAAAGACGCACGGGCCTTTGTCGGTGCCTGCCCACACGTTGCCTTGGTTGTCGACGGCAAGGCAGTTGACGGAGCCGAGGAGCTTGCCGTTGCCTTGGGCCGTGTTGAGGTTGACGGTTTGGTCGTCAGCGGGGTTGTCCAAAGTGCCGTTGTCGTTGAATACGATGACTTCACCGTTGCGTCGCGTGATCCATTTGTAGTCGTTTTGGTCGATGAGCAGCGTGCCGATGTCGATGCCGCTCAGGCTGCCGCCCAAGTTGAAGGAATGCCAGGTGCCGTTGGGTTCGAGGGCCGACAGGAGGTTGATGGCTCCGGTGTTGACCACCCAAAGGTTGCCTTTGCTGTCGAAGCCAAGGCCGCTGATGTTGATGAGCGACGGGTCTTGCACCCAATAGTCGAGCGTGCTGTTGTCGGCATTGAACACATCAACGAGTTCGTTGTCCTTGAACTTGAGCAGGCCGCTGCCCCAGGTGCCCACATAGGTGACCGATGGGTCGTTGGGGTTGGTGGCAGTGCAAATGAAGTCGGAATAGTCCTCAAGTTCGTCGGGCATGGTGATGCTGTTGAAGATGGTCCATGAGCCGTCGAATCGCGCCACGCCTTCTTTCATGTAGCGTTTGCTCCAGTTGGAGGCATGGCCTCCGGTGGCAATCCACACTTGGTCGCCGCAGGCTTGCAGTTCAAACACGTTTTTCGAGGCGGGGCCGTTGGGTTTCACGTCCATGTTGTTCCACCCGTCGGAGGTCATGACGAGGCCGCGCCTTGCGTCGCCAATCCAATAGTTGCCTTTGTTGTCGATGGCCGACGAGAGGGGCAGGATGCTGCCGCCGGGCGAGTAGATGTTGAGCACCTCGTTCATGTCGCGGTCGAATTTCTTCACGGCGTAGCGGTAGCTGACGAGGAAACGGTCGTCGTAGGCACGCAGCTCGTACCTCTGGCTGACTTCGTTTTTCCTCGAATAGCCCCAGTGGCTGCCGTCGAAGACAAACAGTGTGTCGGCATTGAAGCCGCCGTCGTAGTTGAGGTAGAGCTTGCCGTTGAAGACTTCCATCGCGTTGTAGGCCAAGTGGGGATGGATGAGGCTGTTGTCGAAATGCCATGAGGCATAGTTGGCAAGGTTTTGGGCATCCAAAGCGGCGTAATACATGCCGTCGTCGGTGCAGGCATAAATCTTCCCGTTGAAGAAGGCTATGTCGGTGACGTTCACGGCATCGCCTTGGTTGCCAATGTAGTAGGTGTCTTTCACCTCTTCTTTCTTGAGGTCGAAAACGACGATGCCGAAGCCGCAAGCCACATAGGCCAAGTCGCCGTCGAAGAAGATGTTGTTGATGTTCTTGTTGCCAACGATGTCCTTTTTCTTGATGTCGCTCATGTTTTTGACGGTGCCATCATTGTAGATGAGGTCGACGTTGGCGTTGGTGTAGGCCACAAACAGCTTGCGTTGGCTCTCGTTGTAGGCTATCGTGCTGATGCCGATGTCCGACAACCCATTGATTTTGTTGAGGATATTGATTGAGTTGTCCTCTGTGTCGTAGTAAAACAGCTCGAACTGGGTGGCGGCATAAACCTTGTTGCCGACAGGTTCCACGTCGATGACCCTTTGGTAGGGCAGGTGGGTGCGCCAGTTGCCGATGCCGACGCCGTCTTGCGCGGAAGCGGTCATTGAAAGGAGCGATGCTATGATGAGCGTAAGAAAATTGAGTTTCTTCATAGGTTGATGAATTTGGGCGGTAAAATTACGAAATTATAGGGAGATGACATGGTTTTATGGAACATTTTCTTTGATGGATTGCATTATTTCATAATTTTGCACTACTTAAATTTCAAAAAGGGCCACAATATGAAAAAAACAATCCTCCTACTGCTCACTCTGTTCCTCACAGTGGGCAGCTTCGCGCAAGACAAACCTAAGAAAGCCAAGAAAGAAAAGACCTACAACGAGAAAGGCGAAATCATCAAGAAAGGCTGGAACTTCGGTCCATTGCCCGTGGTGGGCTACGATGCCGACTTGGGCTTCCAGTATGGCGTGACTTGCGACATCTTCAACTTTGGCGACGGCTCGCGCTATCCTCGCTACGACTACAAGTTCAACGTGGAGGCCTCGCGCTACACGAAAGGCTCGGGCGTGTTCCGCTTCTACAGCGACTTGCCTTACGTCATCAAGGACACCAAACTTTTCTTCGATGTGACCTATTTCTACGCCAAGAAATACGAGTTCTTCGGCTTCAACGGCTTCGAAGCCAGCACTTTCGATCCCTACGCGGGCATTGAAGGCGTCAAAAGCGGCTACCACTTCATCAACCGCAACCAATTCCGCTTTGTGGGCAGCATGCAAAGGCCGTTCTTCGGCGTGCCTAACCTCAACTGGACGGCAGGATTGGCCTACTACAACACCAAAGTCGACCGTATCAACATGGAAGGCTATGAAAACCAAGTGACGCTGTATGAGAACTATGTGAACGCGGACATCATCAAGGAAGATGAGGCCCGAGGTGGCAACACGACCCAAATCCGTCTCGGCATGGTTTACGACAGCCGCGACCACAACAGCGACCCAACAAAGGGCATCTACGCCGAAGCCACATTGGTAGGCTCGCCCGATTTTATTGACCGCAAGGGCTACAGCAACCTGTCGTTCACCTTCCTTTGGCGGCATTTCATCCCATTGTATAAGGACAAACTAACGTTGGCCTATCGCCTCGGCGTCCAAAACCGCATCGTGGGCCAAACACCGTGGTATATGATCAACAACCTGAATACCATGTTCTTCCAGAAGATGTACACCGAAGGTTTGGGCGGTGCCGTAACCATGCGCGGCGTGAATCGCAATGGCGTGATTGGCGAGGGTTTCGCCTTGGCCAATGTGGAACTGCGCTGGCGCATCGTGGGCTTCAAGTTCATCAACCAAAACTGGACCGTTGCCCTGACTCCTTTCTTCGATGCGGGCATGGTGACGCAAAAATTCCGCGAGGAAGAGATGATCGCAGCAGAAACTCCTACCACAGAAATGATGCCCGTCTACTATAGTGGCAACAAAGAAAGCGTCCACATGAGCGCCGGCGCGGGCCTCAAGCTCATCATGAACCGCAACCTCGTTGTGTCCGTCGACTTAGGTCGCGCCTTAGACAACCGCGACGGCGAGAAACTGAAGACGTTTGTGGGGTTTAATTACGTTTTCTGATTTTCGGAAACAAATCTGCCATAAATCTTATACAAATAGCTTTATCCTTTCTGTCGCTTGTCGTCATTGCGAGGAGGAACAACGAAGCAATCCAGGCAAAACTTTAGGTTCTGGATTGCTTCGCTTATCGCTCGCAATGACGCAAAGTGCGTCCAAAAGATTTGCGGGAGATTTGTAACAGATTTGTTTTCCTTACTTCGCCTTGCCTTGATTGGCGACAGCGGCCATCAGTGCGGCCACCTTCTCGGGGTCGCCGAGGAAGAAGTCCTTCTGGAGCTTCATTGAGTCGTCGAACTCGAAGACGTAAGGGATGCCCGTCGGGATGTTGAAGGCGATGATTTCGTCGTTGCTCATGCCTTTCAGCACTTTGACGACACCGCGAAGGCTATTGCCGTGGGCGACGACCAATACCGTGTCGTGCGTCTCGAAAGCCTTCATG
>CAMKAR010000031.1 GCA_946410535.1 uncultured Bacteroidales bacterium | reverse complement strand
TGGCTTCAAGAGCCAGAAGAAAGAAAATCCTGAAGAAGACCAAAGGTCAGTTCGGTACGAGAAAGAACGTCTGGACTGTGGCGAAAAACTCTTACGAAAAGGGTCAGACCTACGCTTATCGCGACAGAAGAAACAAGAAGCGCGAGTTCCGCAGCCTGTGGATTGTGCGTATCAACGCCGCCGTGCGTGAGTATGGCATGAACTACAGCCAATTCATCAACAAGCTGAACGTGGCCGGCATCGAGATGAACCGCAAGGTTCTGGCCGACCTTGCCCTCAACAACCCCGAGGCTTTCAAGGCCATCGTCGAGAAGGTGAAGTAAACCGCGTTATTGTTACGATAACAACAAAGTCCCAGCCTTGCGGTTGGGATTTTTTTTGTATCTTTGCATTCACTATGGATTTCAAACTTGTCTCCGATTTCGAGCCTACTGGCGACCAGCCCGAAGCCATCAAGCAGTTGGTGGACGGCATCAACCGTGGCGACCGTGCCCAGACGCTGCTCGGCGTGACGGGCTCTGGCAAGACGTTTACCATTGCCAACGTGCTGGCACAACTCAACCGTCCGGCCTTGGTTTTGAGCCACAACAAGACCCTTGCTGCCCAGCTTTACGGCGAGTTCAAGCAGTTTTTCCCCGAAAACGCGGTGGAGTATTTCGTCTCTTATTACGATTATTACCAACCTGAGGCGTTCATCCCGGCCACCAACACCTATATAGAAAAAGACTTGGCCATCAATGCCGAAATCGACAAGATGCGCTTGGCCACGACCTCGGCTTTGCTTTCTGGAAGGCGCGATATTATCGTAGTTTCCTCAGTGTCATGTCTTTATGGTATCGGCAATCCAGAGGATTTCGGGAAAAACATTATCTATCTGGAACGTGGAATGAAAATCGGGCGCGATGATGTGGCAAAGGCTTTGGTGAGTTCGCTTTATGTGCGCAACGAAATCGAGTTCACGCAAGGCAAGTTCCGCATCAAGGGCGAGACGATGGACGTGTTTCCGGCCTACGCCGACTTCGCCTACCGCATCGTGTTTTGGGACGACGAAATTGATAGCCTTGAGATGTTCAATCCCGTGACGGGCCGCCGTATGGAGGAACTTCCGGGGATTACCATTTTCCCGGCCAACATTTTTGTCACTTCGCAGGCCAAGCTCAATTCCGCTGTCGCCGAGATTCAGGACGACATGTTCAAGCAGACCGAGTATTTCCGCGAGATTGGGAAGGGACTGGAAGCCAAACGTTTGGAAGACCGTGTGAACTACGACATCGAGATGATGAAGGAGTTGGGTTATTGCTCAGGCATCGAGAACTATTCGCGTTATTTCGACGGGCGCAGTCCGGGCACGAGACCGTTCTGCCTGCTCGACTATTTCCCCGACGACTTCATCACCATCATCGACGAGAGCCATGTCACCATCCCGCAAATCCGAGGAATGCACGGTGGCGACCGCTCGCGCAAGCAGACCTTGGTGGAATACGGTTTCCGTCTGCCTTCGGCCTTGGACAACCGTCCGTTGCAGTTCGATGAGTTTGAGGCGCTTACGGGACAAACGATTTATGTCAGTGCCACGCCTGCCGACTTCGAGTTGCAACAGAGCGAAGGCGTGTATGTGGAACAGGTGATTCGTCCTACGGGTTTGCTTGATCCCGTAATTGAAGTACGTCCGAGCTTGAATCAGGTCGACGACCTGATTGACGAAATCCACAAGGTGGTGGAGAAGAACCAGCGCGTGCTTGTCACCACGCTGACCAAACGCATGGCCGAGGAGCTGAATACTTATCTTAACAACCTGAAAATCAAGACGCGATATATCCACTCCGATGTCGATACGATGGAGCGAGTGGAGATTCTGCAAGGCTTGCGCATGGGCGATTTCGACGTGTTGGTTGGCGTGAACCTTTTGCGCGAGGGCCTTGATTTGCCCGAAGTCAGCCTTGTGGCCATCCTCGATGCCGACAAGGAGGGCTTCCTGCGTTCTGAGCGTTCCTTGACCCAAACGGCAGGTCGTGCCGCACGAAACGCCGAGAGCAAGGTCATCATGTATGCCGACACCATCACCGACTCGATGCGCAAGACCATTGACGAGACTGCCCGCCGCCGCGCCAAGCAAATGGCCTACAACGAGGCGCACGGCATTGTCCCCAAGACCATCGTCAAGGCCATCGACAATTCGTTGGGCACCTTGAAGAGTGGACAGCCTGCACCTGTGGCCTATGGCCAGCAGTCCGCTACGTCGATGGCCGCTGAAAGTCAAGCCGTTTACATGTCGAAGGAACAAATACAGAAGGCTATCCAGCAGGCGAAGAAAAACATGGAGAAGGCCGTCAAGGAGATGGACTTCCTCAACGCCGCCAAGTATCGCGACGAGATGATTGCCTTGCAGGAGAGACTTTAGCATTGGAACAATCTTTTTCTTTTATCCATTATGAGCGCCCAAACAAAAGCCATCCTTACAAAATACTGGGGCTATCCCGACTTCCGCCCCCTCCAAGAAGAAATCGTCGACTCCGTGATGGCAGGGAAGGATACGCTCGCGCTGTTGCCCACAGGTGGAGGCAAGAGCATTTGCTTTCAGGTGCCGGCCATGGCGATGGATGGCCTTTGCCTCGTCATCACGCCACTCATCGCGCTGATGAAGGACCAGGTGGCGCATCTCGTGGAGAAGGGTATTCCGGCAGCGGCCATCTATTCGGGAATGCACCCCGATGCGTTGGAACTGGCTTATAATCAGGCGGCTTTCGGAAGGTTGAAGTTCCTCTATGTCTCGCCCGAGCGCTTGCAGACCGATGCTTTCATCGAGGCCTTGAAGAAGATGAAAGTCTGCCTGTTGGCTGTTGACGAGTCGCATTGCATCTCGCAATGGGGCTACGACTTCCGTCCGCCGTATTTGAAGATTGCCGACATCAGGCCGTATATCCCTAATGCTCCAGTTTTGGCCCTGACTGCCACGGCTACCGCCAAGGTGGTCGACGACATCCAACTTCGTCTCGGATTCAAGCAGAAGAACGTGTTCCAAAGCAGTTTCGAGCGCAAGAATGTGACTTACAATGTGTTACACGAAGCGGATAAATTTGGTGTGTTGCGCCGCAAGTTGGAAGCCATGAAGGAAGGTAGTGCCATCGTTTATGTGCGCAACCGCAAACGCACGCAGGTCATCGCCGACTGGCTCAACTCGGTAGGCATCTCGGCGACTTTCTATCATGCTGGCTTGGATGCCAAGACGCGCGACGAGCGCCAGGACCTGTGGATGAAGGGCAAGGTGAAGGTCATCGCGGCCACCAATGCTTTCGGCATGGGCATCGACAAGCCTGACGTGCGCCTCGTCATCCACATGGACCTGCCCGACAGCATCGAGGCGTATTTTCAAGAGGCGGGTCGCGCCGGTCGCGACCTGAAACCGTCAGAAGCCTTCCTGCTCGTTTCGCCTGCCGACATCCAGAAGTTGAAGGAGAACTTGGCGCAGTCTTTTCCTGAACTCGACCGCATCAAGTTGATTTATAATGCTTTGGGAAACTATTTCAATATTCCTGTTGGGGCCGGACAGAACGTCTCCTATCCTTTTGTCATCGGTGATTTCGCCAACCGTTATGGTTTCTCCATCATTGAGGTGTTCCATACGCTGAAGCTCCTTGAGAAAGAGGGTTTTCTGCTGCTCTCCGACAGCTTCGACGAGCCTTCCAAGGTGATGATCAAGGCCTCGCGCGACGACATTTATGGTTTTCAGATCAATAATCCGCAATATAGCGAATTGATTAAGTGCATGTTGCGCAGCCTTCCGGGGGTGATGACGGATTTCGTGAAAGTCAACGAGGAGACCTTGGCCAAGAAGTCGGGGCTCACAGCCGAAAAGGTGGTGGAGCAATTGAAGAAACTCGAAGCCTATCATTTCATTTCCTATGCGCCACGCAACGATAAACCACAGATATTGTTCCTTTCGGAATTTGCTGACACAAAGCATTTTGGGTTGTCGAAAGAGAATTACTACGACCGAAAGAAGGATGCAGAAGAACGTGTGAAAGCTGTCATCGATTTCGTGAACAACGACGAGGAATGCCGCAGTGTGCAGCTGTTGCGCTATTTCAATGAGGACACGCGAAAGACTTGTGGCCGGTGCGACGTGTGTTTAAGCCGTGACGTCACCCCAGTGCCTTATGGCACGATAGAGGAGAAATTGGTGAGCATGATGGCAGAAGGGAGCCGTCCCATCAATGAGGTGGTTTCCGGTTGCTCGGAACATAGGGAAGATGATGTGTTGGAAACCATCCGTTTTCTCATCGACAATGGTGTTTTGCAGGCTGACGAAAAGGGGACGAGTCTGGGTAAAGGCAACAAAAAAAGCCGTCGGTGACGACAGCTTTTTTTTGTTTTGTTGCTTGGGATGATATTATTTCAGCAGATTTGCAGCGGGTTTGAATTTCACGACTTTCTTTGCTGCAATCTTAATGGTCTTGCCCGTTCTGGGGTTGCGGCCTTGTCTGGCGGGACGCTCGTTAATGCCCATGGTTCCGAAACCAACGAGGGCAATCTTTCCGTCCTTTTTCAGTTCTTCTTTGGCGACGTCAATCATGGCGTCAATAGCTTTTCTTGCATCGACTTTGGTCATGCCGGCCTTTTCGGCTACGGCAGCGATTAATTCTACTTTATTCATAGTTAGTTGTAATTAGTGGTTAAACATTTACCCGACAAAAATAGTGCATTTTTGAATAATGCAAGCATTTTTGGGAAAAAATGTGACATTTTTATGAAAAAAAACGTTTTTTTCCCTCATTTGGGCATCTTCCTTATTCAAAACGGGTTGTCCAAAGGCCATTTAGTGGAGTCCCTCTCAAGAAATCGGCAATCGGCATGGCCTTTTTCCCGGCTTGTTGCACCTGCGTGAGATGGATGAAACCATCGTTCGTGGCGATCTTGAGGAATCTTTTGTTGTCGGTGACGACGCGACCGGTTCCAACTGGTGTCGGTCCAACTTCCATCTCCGATTCGAAGATTTTAAGGTCGATCTGCTCGCCGTTTTCCGACACGAGTTGGGTGTGGGCGGCAGGGTAGGGCGACAGCCCTCTGATGTGGTCGAAGATGGTTTGGCAGTCGCGGCTCCAGTCCACGTTGCAGAACTCTTTCGTGATTTTCGGTGCTGGCTTAAGCTGTTGGTTGTTAGTGAGTTCTTCTTGGGATTTAGGGTTGGTTACGCCATTTTCTATGGCTTTGATGGTCTCGACCACCACCTTGTTGCCCAATAGCATCAGCTCGTCGTGAAGCTCGCCGGCGGTTTCGTCGGGGCGGATGGTGACTTTCTCGCGCATGATGATGGCTCCTTTGTCGATTTCCTCATTGAGGAAGAAGGTGGTGAGTCCGGTTTCGGTCTCCCCGTTGATGATGGCGAAGTTGATGGGTGCGGCGCCACGATACTGAGGCAGCAGCGAGGCATGGAGGTTGAAGGTGCCAAGTTCGGGCATTTGCCATACCACGGCTGGCAACATCCTGAAGGCCACCACGATGAAAAGGTTGGCTTGGTACGATGCCAGTTGCTCCAAAAACTCCGGCGACTTCAGTTTTTCGGGCTGGAGCAGTGGCAGGTTGTGTTCCAAGGCGGTCTTCTTGACGTCGGAATATTGGATCTTGCGTCCGCGCCCGGCGGGCTTGTCGGGCATGGTGACGACAACTGCCACCTCATAGCCGGCTTCGAGGATGGCCTCTAACTGCGAGGCGGCAAATTCGGGCGTGCCGAAATAGGCGATTCTGGTCTTGTCTTTCATAGGCTGTCAAAAAAAAGCCTGACCCAAACGAGCCAGGCTTGCAAAGATATTAACCTCAAAATTATTTCATTTTCTCTTCAAGATAGGCGATGTTCTTGCTGATTTCGAAGGCCTCGTTGCTGTTCGGATAGTTCTTCTTGAGGCTCTTGTAGGTCTCCAAAGCCTTGCTGTAGTTGCCCATGATTTCGTAGGTCAAGCCCAATTTGCTGAGCAGCATGGGCGTGTTGAATTCGTTGGGGTTGGTTTTGCTGGCTCTCTCGTAATAGGAGATGGCATTCTGTTGGTCGCCAAGCTCAAGGTAGCAGTCGCCAATGAGACCTAAGGCCAAGGCCGACAGGATCTTGTCGTCGTTGGTGTATTTCTTGAGGTATTCGATGGCGTTGTTGTAGTCGCCTTGCTTCAGGTAGCAAAGGCCTGCATAGTAGGCGGCCAATTTGCCGGCCTTGGTGGAACCGTATTGGTCGACGATTTCAAGGAAGCCGGCTTTCTCGCCTTCGCCGTTCAGGGCGGTGGCATAGTTCTCGTTCTCCATGTAGTAGGAGGCGAAGTCGATGGCTTTTGTGGCCTCTTGCTCAAATGCGACCTCTTGCGAGAAGCTCGCGTTCATCGCTTTCTCGTTGCGCTGCTTGTTGTATCTGCTGATGCCATAGATGGCGAAAGCCACCACCAACAGTGCAATGAGGATAATCCACAAGGTCTTTTGGTTGTTTTCAATCCAAAGTTCGGTTTTGCTTAAGGCCGATTCAACGTTTTCAAGTCTTTCTTCTGCTTGTTTTGTGTCTTGTTTTGCCATAACGATTCAAAATTTTGCGTGCAAAAGTACGCTTTTTCGGTTTACCATCGACCATTTTTTTGCATTTTTTTCTTTTTTCGTATTTTTGCACTCCTTTTTAATACCGTTGAGCCCATGAAGAAATCCATCGTTTATGACGGTCGTGAGATGCAGGATGTTGAGATACAGGCTGATGCCGACCGCGATGCGGCCATGCTCGCTTTCCTGACGCAGTTCATTACCGACGAGCGCCGACAGCGTTTCGAGGAGATTCTCGACTATCGTACCCGGCACATCACCGTCGTTTTGGAGGACATTTTCCAGCCCCACAATGCCAGCGCCGTGTTGCGAAGCTGCGAGCTGCGAGGCATCCAGGATGTCCATATCGTGGAAAACATGAACCATTACGATGTGAATCCCGAGGTGGTGATGGGCAGCACGAAATGGCTTAACCTGTATCACTATGAGTCAAAGGAGTTCAACACGCCGGAGGCATACGGG
This sequence comes from uncultured Bacteroidales bacterium, assembly GCA_946410535.1. The sequence continues at coordinate 4,655 of CAMKAR010000031.1, read as the reverse complement.
AAATTGCACGAAAAGGGCTATAAGATCGTGGCCACTTGCCCTCATCGCGACGACTTCACGCCCGACACTTTGCCGCTCGACCAACCCATTGCCTTGGTTTTCGGCACCGAAAAACTGGGTCTCTCGGATTATGCCGTCGAAAATGCCGACATGCACGTCCGCATCCCGATGTTCGGCTTCACCGAAAGCTACAACATCAGCGTTTCGGCGGCCTTGCTGCTTTATTCGCTGACCAACCGGTTACACGAATCGCCCGACATCCCCTGGCACCTGACGGAAGAGGAACGCAATGCGTTCCGTTTGCTCTGGACGCGCCGCTCGCTAAGCCGCATCAGACAGTACGAACGCAAGTTCTATGAATTGCATCCGGAGTATAAAACACCTGATTTGTAACCAGTTTATCTCGCTGCCACGCCGCAGAGGTGGAACAATACCCTTGCACCGACGTTGCCATCCCAGTCGCCGCCCTTTGGGGCAGGGGAGACCTCGCAGAGGTCGAAGCCGATGATTTCCTTGCCCGCCTCGCGGATGCGGTTGAGGAGGTACATCAGTTCCTCGTATTCCAAGCCGCCTGGAACGGGCGTGCCCGTGTTGGGGCAGAGCTTGGGGTCCAAGGCGTCGATGTCGATGGAGAGGTAGACTTTCTTGGGCAGGGCTGCAACCATCTCGTCCACAATGCTTTTCCATGTCGCGCCTTCGTACATGCGGCGGCGGCAGTCGCGGTCGAAGAATACTTTGATGCGCTCGGGCTGGCTCTCTACCAAGGCTTTCTCCTGATGGCAGTAGTCGCGGATGCCGACTTGCACTAATTTCTTCACATTACTGAATTTCAATGTGTTATAGAAAATAGAGGCATGTGAGTATTTGAAGCCTTCGAAAGCCTCGCGCAGGTCGCAGTGGGCATCGGCGTGCAGGATGCCGTAATCCACACCTATATTATTAAGGTATTGGTGGTAGGCCAAGGGACAGCTGTGGTCGCCGCCTAAAATGCCGACCACCTTGCCTCGGGCTTTCCAGTAGGCGATACGGTCGCGCAGCCAGGCGTTTTTCTTCTCGGTGGCTTCTTCTATTTCGGAATAAAATGGATCGAAAATTTCTGGGTTTTCGTCGTAGGAACCGTCGTACAGTGCGTCGATGAGTTTCTCGCTGATGGGTTCCATATCATCGTGAAGCTCGCGAAGCTCAGAGGGGAACTCGTCCAACCAGATGCCCTTTTCCCACAAGTCGGGGTAGTCGTGGTGGCAGAGGTCGACTTGGAGCGAAGCCTCCCTGACGGCTTCGGGACCGTCGACGGTGCCTCGGTTGTAGCTCGTTGTAAGTTCCCATTCGACGGGTATGATGATAATCTGTGCCTCTTCGGCGGTGCAGGGCAGGCCATAGATGCCTGAGTTGGCGACGGCTGCCGCGTTGGGGTCGAAATTGTATTCCATTGTTGATAAATTTGGCGGACAAAAATAAGGAAAAAACCAATTTAATTCCTACTTTTGCGCCCAAAATGATTTGCAATGGACCTCTTTTCATGCCTTTCGCCTTTTGTCTTTTGCAGCTTCGCCTCGGGCAGCAGCGGCAATTGCTATTTCGTGGGCAAGCAGGACGAGGGCATCCTGGTCGATGCGGGCATCAGTGCCTTGCAAGTCACGACGGGCCTACGAAAGAACGACTTGGGCATGAACAACGTCAAGGCCATCTTGGTCACCCACGACCACATCGACCATGTGAAGGGGCTTGAGATCCTGACCAAGCAACATCCCATACCCATCTTTGCCCATGCCGACTGCCTTCAAGGCTTGGCTGAGGGCAAGGCCACTAAGGCGATCGACAACGGGCTGTTCCATGAGGTGGAGCCGGGGGTGCCCTTCTCTATTGCCGACATCCGCATTGAGTCGTTTCCCGTGATGCACGATGGCCGTGGTGCAATGGGTTATCGTTTTGACTTTGAAGGTCATACATTGACTATTGCCACCGACATCGGGATGCTCGACAACGTGGTGAAGGAACAGATCCGTCGCGCCGACAACATCGTCATCGAGGCCAACTACGACGTGGAGATGTTGGAAAAAGGCTCTTACCCTTATCATCTAAAGCAAAGGATTTCAGGACCTTTCGGTCACCTGAGCAACATCGAGTCGGCAAGGTTTTTGGCCGAAATATACCATCCGGGCATCAAGAACATCATGCTTTGCCACCTCAGCGAGAACAACAACACACCCGAACGCGCCATGCAATGCCTATACGAGCAGTTCCGCAAGCACCACGTCCGCCCTGATGTGAACACTTCCATCTTCCCTTTACCGCGCCACAAGGGCACGGGCTTCGTCTACCTCTGATTCCACAAGTTTCCACATTTTGGCCCATGTTGTGGAAATTTCCACAAAATTCCACATTTAATATATGGTAAAAGTCATTTGTTAGTCATTTGATTGTCAATGATTTTCGTTGTAATAATAAATTAGGTATGAAATATGCTATGGATGAGGTAAAACATCAAAACTATGAAAACCAATTGGTCATTTTTAGCCATGTCGTTGCTGCTGGGTGCAGCAGTCTCATGCAATGTGGAGCGTTCGGAGAAGTATCAGGCTCTTCTGGCCGAGCGCGATTCGCTGTATACCGAAGCCGTGGCCGCCAAAGGTGGCTTCGACCAAGCCTTGAACACCATCAACGAGATTGAGAACGCGCTTGAGTCGGTGCGTGCCCAGGAAAACATCATCATGATGGAAAACCAGGAGGGCAACACCAACAAGGCCGTGTCGGAAATCAATGCCATCCAGCAGACGCTGCAAGAGAACCGCAACAAGATCAACGACCTTGAGAAACAGTTAGCCGCGCAAGGTGCCTCCTCAAAGGCGCTCCAGCAAACCGTCAGCCGCCTGAAGAAGCAGTTGGAAGAGAAAGACACCTATATCGCCTCGCTGAAGGACGAACTCCAGCAAAGCCGCCAACAGATCGCCGAGCTTAACGAGCAAGTCACCGACTTGAGCCAGAACATCGACGAGCTTAACTCGAACCTCGACGTGATGAACGTCCAAAACGCGGCACAGCAAGCCACAATCCAGAACCAGGACGCCATGCTCAACACCGTTTGGATTGCCATCGGGCCGCAGCAGACCTTGGTCGAAAAGGGCATCGTCAGCAAAGGTGGCCTCTTCCAAGCCAGTGCCATCAACAAGGAGGGCTTCGACAAGAGCCAGTTCGTGCAGAGCGACAAGCGCGAATTGGTCAACATTCCCTTGAACACCAAGAGACCCAAAATCATGACCACCCATCCTGAAAGCAGCTACCAGCTCACCGAGAGCGAGGAAGGCAACATCGTGTTGCAAATCCTCGACAAGGACGCTTTCTGGAGCATGTCTAACTATCTGGTGGTCTCCATAAAATAATTCCGTTGACGGAATTCTGCTCGTTTTCAATTTTTCAAATCGCCTCACATTTCCCCAATGTGGGGCTTTTTTTGTGTGTAATTTTGTGGAATCTACGGAAAATTGTTACCTTTGCGCCATGAAATGTAGAATTTTAGTTGTGGAAGACGATGCCACCTTTGGCCTGATGATTCAGACCTGGCTGAAGAAAAACGGCTATGAGGCCGTGCTCGCATCGCGTTACGAACAAGCGAAAACCGAGATCTCGTCGAAGGCTTTCGACTTGATTTTGACCGATTTGCGTTTGCCCGACGGCGATGGCATCATCCTGATGACCTGGGTGCGCGAGACGCTGAAGAGCAAGGTGCCCATCATCGTGATGACGGGCTATGCCGAGGTGCAGACTGCCGTCTCGGCCATGAAACTCGGTGCTTTCGACTACCTCAAGAAGCCCATCAACCCAAGCGTGCTTGAGGAGAAGATCGCTGCGGCCTTGGCCTCGTCGGAGGAGGAAACGGGCGAAACCTTCATGCCGAGCAACAAGCAATGGGTGAAAGGCAACAGCCCGACGATGCAGAGGCTTTACAAACATGTGGAACTCATCGCCCCGACCAAGTTCTCCGTTCTCATCCTTGGCGAGAGCGGCACGGGCAAGGAATACATCGCCCGCATGATCCATGAACTGAGCCAGTTTAGAGACGGCCCGTTCATTCCTGTCGATTGTGGAAGCCTTTCCAAAGAGTTGGCTCCCAGTGAGTTGTTTGGCCATTTGAAAGGCTCGTTCACCTCGGCCATTGCCGACAAGAAAGGCGTTTTCGAGCAAGCCAAGGGCGGTACTGTGTTTCTTGACGAGGTGGGCAACCTGCCCTACGAGGTGCAGATGCAGCTGCTCCGTGCCTTGCAGGAACAGAAGGTGAGGCCTGTGGGGTCGGCCACCGACATCCATGTTGACGTGCGCATCCTTGCCGCCACAAACGAGAACTTGGAACAAGCCATCGAGGAGGGAAGGTTCCGCCAGGATTTGTTCCACAGGATCAATGAGTTCACCATCGAGGTGCCGCCCTTGCGCGAACGTCTTGAGGACTTCGACGAGCTGACGGCATTCTTCATCCGTCAGGCCAACGAGGAATTGGGCAAGAATGTGAAAGGCATCACCAACGATGCCTTGCAGCGCATGAAGGAACAGCGATGGAACGGCAATCTGCGCGAGTTGCGCAACGTGGTGCGTCGGTGTGTGCTGTTTGCCGAGGGGGAGAGTATCGAGATGGACGACCTTCCGGTGTTCAGTGCGCCCAA
>CAMKAR010000030.1 GCA_946410535.1 uncultured Bacteroidales bacterium | reverse complement strand
TAGCGTATGGTGTTCACGTCGATGTTGATGGTGCGGGCGATGCGTCGTCCGCCCGATTCCGACATTCCGCGCCAGTTGGTGAACGGACTCGACACCAAACTGTAGGTTGGGATGGTGGTGATGGTGTTGTCCCAATTCTGCACCTTTACTGTTGTGAGGTTGATTTCCAGCACGTTGCCGTCGGCGGGACCCACCGCAATCCAGTCACCGATGCGGAGCATGTCGTTGGCCGAGAGCTGTATGCTGCCCACGAAGCCTTTGATGGTGTCCTGAAAGACCAGCATCAATACTGCCGACATGGTGCCCAAGCTGATGAAAATGGTGCTGAGCTTGGTGTTCATAAGGTAGGCGATGATAATCAGCACGGCAAGGACATACAACACAATCTTGATGACTTGCACCAAACCCGTCAGTGGCTTGAGTTTCGACATCTCTTGGGTGTTGTAGATGTCCTCCAAGGTGGTCATTATCGAGCTGAGAATCATGGTGTAGATGACGATTTCGAAGATTTTGACCAGTTTTCCCAACGAGGTGGCGGTGTCGGGAAAGTCGGGGAGGACGTCGGGAAGCAAAGCCCCGATGAGAAGCGCGGGGATGAGCAAGCAGATGCGCCCAATGACCTTGTTCTTGATGAGCAGGTCGTCGTATTGGGTTGTCGACCGTTGGATGATTTTGTAGACGGTTTTCTTCAGTATGAACTTGACCAAGAAGAAGATGCCGATGCTGAGCAAGAGTAGGCTCAGGGTCGAAACTGTTTCGGCGAGACCTATCGAAAGGCTCTCGTTGAGACCCATCTTAAGGTTGAGGTTGGTCAGGATTTCTATGTATTTCCGTATCATGATTTATGGTTAGTTTATTGTGAATCATTCCGTTGTTGTAGACTTGGATGAAGCGGTACAGCTTGTCGTACACGTCGGGGCATTGCAGCCGGTCGATGAGGTTGTCGTTCAGCAGCGAGTCGCTGATGGGCTTGAAGATGCCGAAGGGCTGTTCTCCGTCGGATTGCACGAGATAGGTGCCGTCGCAATATTGGTAGGTGAGGTTGTAGTAGCTCACAAACGACGGCTCGCTGAGGGGGTCGAACAGGTTGCGCCCGAACGAAAACAAAGTGTCGTTGGCTCCCACCGCTGCAAGTATCGATGGCCCAAGGTCGATTTGTTGGGCTATCTCTTTGCATCGTAATGGACTGATTTTCTGTGGGTAATAGAAAGCGACGGGAATGGCGTACATGCCCCAGACGTTGCTGTATTCGGGTTGGAAATGCTCGCTGTTGGAATAGTCGGTGGTGATGACGAAGAGGGTGTGGTCGAACCATTTTGTCCGCGATGCAGCCTCGAAGAAGTCGCGCAGGGCGCAGTCGACGTAGTAGACCGTCTTCTCGAACCCGGTCCAGAAGTAGCTCTCGTCGGGCAGCTCGAAGTCTTTGGGCACGCGATAGGGATAGCGCGACGAAAGGGTGTAGATGGCCGTCGCGAAAGGCTCGTGCACGCGACTCAGGGTCTTGACGGCATATTGGAGGAAAGGCCCGTCGTAGATGCCCCATTGTCCGTCGAAGTCGCTGTCGTCGCCGTATTCGATGCGCCCGAAATACTTGCTGAAGCCGGCGCGTCGTGCAAAGTCGTCGAAACCCAAGACACCGTTGTTGCCACCGTGCATGAAGATGGTGTTGTAGCCTCGCCTTTGCAGGTGTTGGCTATAGGCGTCGAAGTCGTTGGTTGCATAGGCCGACCTCGTGAAGTCGTTCTCCATCAGCGCGGGGAGGCTGGCTAAGATGGACGGTAACGCTTCGAGGCCGCGCCGACTGTTCGACATGCCGTTGAAAGTGAGGCTGTTGTCGAGCAACGAGTCGAGGAAGGGCGTGATTTTGTAGCGTCGGTCGTGGCTGTAGTAGCCAATCATCTCCTGCCCGACGTTTTTCAGGATGACGACGACCACATTGGTGGGGATGGTGTCGGCTTGGATGGTGTCGTTTTCGATGAAGCGGTTGGCCACCAATGTGTTGTGGATGGGCGTGAAGTCGCTGTTGTAGTGTCCGTTCAGCTCCTCAAGGTCAGTGTCGTGGGTGGTGACGAGGCAAAAGGGCGTGTTGAGCAGGATGGGTGCGTTTTGTGGGTCGGTGTATTGCATGGCGGTCTCCACCGTGATAGGCTCGGCTTGCAGTCCGCCACGTCCGGCAACGAGGGTCAGCAACGTCATGACCACCAGGCTGATGGCTTGGCGCAAACGCCATCGGGGTGCTTCTTCCTTGGTGGGTGGCTTGATTCTGGTTTGCTCAGCCACAACCCTGATAATCAAAACGAAAAGGATTAAAATGACGAGCAAATACCAGTAGTCGAACAGCACTTGTCGCATGGTGACGAACGAAACCTCGTCGGAACGGCTGAGCAGCTTGATGAAGTCGATGGTGAGGTGCTTTCCGAAGAAATGGAAACAGATGATATCCAAGAAGTTGGAAAGGATGGCAAGGGCATTGAGCGTGACGTAAACGATGTCGACGAAACGCTGCAATCCTTTATTGTAAATCAGTCGCGACGGGAAACAATAGAAGAGAATGGTCAGGAGGTTGATGCCGAATACGATGGGAAGGTCGAAACGCATCCCGTTGAAATAGAGCGACAAAGCCTGTCTGATGTTGAGCTGGTGGAAAAATTGTATGTTGAACAAATAGAGCATCCATCGGCTGAGGCTGAGTGCAAGCAGGGTGGCCAGCATCCTGTAGAGCAACAGCATGTAGGGGGTCGAAAGCCATTCGTTGAATCTCTCTTTTCGGGTCTGGCGGCGCATTATTTGTTCCTTTATGGTTGCAAAAATAGACAAAAAAGGTGTATCTTTGCCCAAATTTCCATCAATATGAAGTCTGTCAACATGAAAATGCGTTTGTCATTCACCGTAATGCTTTGTTTTTTGGCCTTGGGCCTGATGGCTCAGGAGCGTTTCCCACAGTATCGCAGCCCGTTGGACATCCCGATTCAGCTCTCGGCGACGTTCGGCGAAATCCGTCCCAACCATGTCCATGCAGGCCTCGACATCAAGACGCAAGGCGTGGAGGGCAAGAAGGTGTATGCCGTGGCCGATGGCTACGTCAGCCGCATCGGGGTTTCGCCTTACGGATATGGTAACGTGTTGTATATCACGCATTACGATGGTTTTACGACGGTTTACGCGCACATGCAGCGTTTCTCGGGCGAGATAGCCAAATACGTGAAGCAATACCAATACAAGCACAAGAAATTCACCTCGCAAATCTATCCCGACAAAGACAAGTTTCCCGTCAAGAAGGGCGACCTGATTGGCTATTCGGGCAACTCGGGCGGCTCGGGCGGGCCGCACCTGCACTTCGAAATTCGCCATACCGACAGCGAGAAGCCTGTCAACCCGATGTTTTTCGGCTATAAGATCGAGGACAACGTAAAGCCCCTCATTCAGGGTGTGTCGGCCTATCCCATTGGCGAGACGTCGACGCTCGAACGGGCCTCCAAACCGATGTTCTTCTCTATATCGGATAATGGAAATGGTCGTTTTGTCTTGAAAGACAGACCAATAGTCTATGCCAATGGCGACATCTCGTTCGGTGTTTGCACCTACGACCAAGTGGGCACTTCGACCAACAAGAACGGCCCTTATCTCTATGAGCTTTACCTCGACGACGAGCTGGCTTTCCAGGTGGAGGCTGACAGCTTCTCTTACAGCGAGCCGCGCTATGTCAACAGCCTGTTGGACTACCGCCACTACAAGCAGAAGAAGTCGAGCTATGTGCGCACCGAAACCGACCCCAACAACAAGCTGCGGATGATCAAGAAACGCAATGGCATTGCCCACGTCGAGGAAGGCGACACGATTGAAGTGCGCTTCAAAATCAGCGATTTCGCTGGCAACGTTTCGACGGCCAAGTTCAAGCTCGTGGGCATCGAACCCGTTGAGGTGGAACGCCCCACACACCGCCGCAGCGAGTATCTCGTCACTGCCGATGGATCGATGAACAGCAACATCACCATCGAGGATTTCAACGTCTCGATGGAGAAGGGCACTTTCTTCCGCGACGAATGGGTGCGCACGGGTCAGCGCGACGAAAAAGGCTGTTGCTCACGTATTTATCGTTTCGGCGATGAGGAGATGGCTGTTTTCAAGAAGGTCACTGTCCGCATCCGTCCCAACGAGGAGTGGGCTGCCGACAAAAGGCTTTACATCGCCAATATCGACAAGAACGGCAAGGTCAGCTCGCTTGGCGGCAAGATGAAGGACGGCTGCATCGAGACCACCACATTCACTTTGGGTGAGTACACCTTGAAAATCGACTCGGTGGCACCCTCGGTGAAGGCTACCAATTTCAAGAACGGGCAGGCGGTGAGCTCGCTCAAGTCGTTGCGATTCAAGATTTCCGACGACATGACAGGCATTGAGACCTACGACATTTATCTTGACGACGTGTGGGTGTTGGGCCAATACGATGCCAAGAATGCCTTGCTTTACTATGAGTTCGACGAGAAAATCAAGAAAGGCACCAACAACGTCAAGGTCGTGGTGACCGATGGCGTGGGGAACAAGAAGACGTTTACGGCTAAGGTGGTGTATTAATCACCCACAAACTGAAAAGCCCCCAAATCGGGTGCACCTATGCGCGAAACACCATCCAAATCGTAGGGCAATTCGTTGCCAAAGAGCGGGTTGCCAGTGCCGATGACGGGCGAGGCGATGCTGTCGATGTGGCAGTCGGGCTTCATCGGGCCGGCGAAATAGGGCTCAAGATTGAAGAGGCAGTGGCTGAAGCCAGGCATTGCGCCGTTGTATTTCTCCGACTTGATGAGGCAGTGGTCGAAAAGGTAGGTCGAGTCGGCATCGGGGCCGAAGCTCGTCTTGAACTCGTCCTTCTGCTTGCCGTAGATGATGCAGTTGTCCATCTCCATGTGGAAGGGATAGTAGAAAATCTCGTTGTTGCCGTCAACGGCACGGTTGGTCACCACGACGGCATTCTCGTTCTTGTTGTGCTCGTTGGCGTTCCAGTAGTTGGCGATGGTGCCGTGCACAAAACGGTAATCGCCGCCAAAGGCCCACACGTTGGCGAGGCCACAGTTGGCAATCACGAAGTTCTTGGCCTCAACGGGATAAAGGATGGAGTGGATCCCATATCCGCTTTGGTTTTCGATGACGGTATTGTCGATACACAGGGCGCATTCGGTCGCCTTCAGCGACGACTGACAGTTGAGGCCGATGGTGCCGTTGCGGATGATGGCGTGGCTGATGCGATGGTCGGCACCGGCGCGACCGTCCATCATCAGGATTTGCTCCCATTGCCCTGGCGTGTCGTTGTAATACGGCTCCAAGCGGTCTCCTTGGATGATGACGGGTTCGTCGGCAGTCCCGTCGATGATGAGTTGTCCGTCGCTCCACGAGAAAATGCCGCCTCCTTTGTGGCAATACACCTTGGTTCCCGCCTCTATTTTCAGTGTCCCGTAGGAGTTGATGAGTGCCCAGCCGTAGATGACGTAGGGCCTTTCGTTGGTCCAAACCGTCGTTTGCAGGCTGTCGGCAACGATGTGGTAAGGGTAGGCCACGTTGCCCAAGGTGACCACCTTGTCGGCAACAATGTAGTTGGCGTTTTGTCCCCATGCCAACAGCTTGATGGTCTGTGTGTTGCCATTGGTGATGAATTCCAGTTCGTCTTCAACTACGAATGGTGTGTTGAGGTCGTTCGGGTTGATGGTGACGCGCAGGAACGAGAAGAGGCTGTCGCCGGCTGGGATGATTTTGTCGTAAAACTCGATGCCGCTCTCGCCGTCAACATTGAGGCGGTAAGGTGAGTTGTCGCCACCCGTAAGACGTATCGAGCTGATTTTCAAGTCGTCGCTGTGTCTGTTGTAAATCCTCAGTTGGTGTGTGGCCGAACCGAGCGAGGTGAACACCGTGTCGAACAAGACCGTGTCAGCCGAAAACTCAAGTTTCAGGTTGGCATCGGGATTGATTGTGTTGTTTTTCTTGCAAGCATATGCGACAAAAAGCAAGAGGCTCAGTATGAGGAAGATATGTCTTTTTTTCATGACGATGGATAAAAAAGCAAAATTAAACTATTATTTGATACGATGGGAAATGGATTTTATTGTATTTTTGCGGAAAATTCAAAACAATGAGAAAGTTTGGCATTATCGCATCGCTTTGTTTGATGTTATTGGGCTTTTGTGGCAATGTTTCGGCGCAGACCTCTTCCGATAGGCAGGACATGCGTGGAAGGATGGTCTATGGTGGCAATTTCGGCTTCGGTCTCCATGGTAGCCGTTTGTCGTTTTCGATTGCGCCTCAGGTGGGCTATCGCATCCTCAGCCCATGGGAAATCGGCGTTCGTGGCATCTATAATTTGAATTGCTATTTCGACAAATACGTTGGCAATACGTTCCGCCACTATTTTGGCGTGGCACCCTATACCAATGTCGAGGTCTTCAGAGGCTTGTTCCTGCATGTCGAGGACGAGATCATGTATGGCGTGGCCCGCTATCAGAGTGAGACCGTTTCCTCGAAATGGTTCAACAGCGTTTTCGTTGGAGGGGGCTATCGGCAGTATGCCTACAATGGCAGCTTCGTCTATTTCATGGTGCTCTACAACCTGAGTTGGAGTAGCATCTCCACTGGCGGTATGGATACGCCTTATGCCGCGCCCTTCGCCGTCCGCGTCGGCTATTGTTTTTGATTACCCAATCATCCTTTCAAGGTCGCGTTTCGAGTCTTTTGTTTTCAGGCTCTCGCGCTTGTCGTAGTAGTGCTTGCCGCGAGCCAACGCAATGTCCACTTTGGCCAGGCCTTTGTCATTAATAAATAAGGTGACAGGCACGATGGTGAAGCCTTTTTCCTGCACTTTGTTCTTCAGTTTGCGCAGCTCGCGTGCGGTGAGCAGCAGCTTGCGGTCGCGCTTCGGGTCGTGGTTGTTGTAGGTGCCTTGCGCATATTCCGAGATGTGCATCCCGATGACAAACAGCTCGTTACCCTTGAATGAGCAATAGGAGTCGGCGAGGGTGGCCTTGCCGTTGCGGATGGACTTGATCTCCGTTCCCGTCAGCACGATGCCTGCCGTCAGCGTCTCCACGAGGAAGTACTCAAACGAGGCGCGTTTGTTCTTTATCTTGATGTTGTTGGTGTTCTTTTTTTCCATAATGGCGGCAAAATTACAAAATTCTTGCCAATTATTCCTATTTTTGCCCCATGAATACCATCGGACAAATCTTCAGGCTCACCACTTTCGGCGAATCGCACGGCACGGCCATCGGTGGCGTCATCGACGGCTGCCCCTCGCAACTCAAGTTGGACTTCGGCTTCATCGACAGCGAATTGCAACGGCGCAAGACCGCGCAATCGACAACAAGTTCGCAACGCTTGGAACCCGACAAGATAGAATGGCTTTCGGGCCTGCTCGACGGGGTGACTTTGGGCACACCAATTGCCTTCATGGTGCGCAACGAAGATTGTAAACCAGAAGATTACGAGGCGTTGAAAGATGTGTATCGCCCTTCTCATGCCGATTTCACCTACGAGCAGAAATACGGCATCCGCGACTGGCGCGGTGGTGGCAGGGCTTCGGCACGTACCACCTTGCCCATCGTGGTGGCAGGTGCCATCGCCAAGCAGATTTTGAAGGAAAAAAGCATCCAAATCTCCGCTGAAGTTACCTATATGGGCGATGCGGAACAGGCTCGAAAAGAGGGTGATACGGTGGGCGGTATTGCCGAATGCCGTATCATGGGCGTGCCGGCGGGCTTGGGCGAACCGATGTTCGGGAAGTTCTCGGCTGAGTTGGCCCATGCCATGTTCAGCATCCCGGCGGTGAAAGGCTTCGAGGTGGGCGACGGCTTTGCCTTGGCGAAGATGAAAGGCTCCGAAGCCAACGACACCTTTATTAATAAAGATGGTCGCATCACCACGTTGACCAACCATTCCGGCGGCATCCAAGGCGGCATTACCAATGGCAACGACGTGGTTTTCCGTGTGGCCTTCAAGCCGATCCCGAGTATTGCAAAGCCGCAGCAAACGGTGAACAGGGCAGGGAAGCCATGCGAAATCGCCATCGGCGGACGGCACGACGTGTGCGCCCTGCCGCGTGCCTTGGTGCTGGTGGAGGCTTTGGCAGCGATGGTGACGCTCGACGCTGTTTTAGTCTACTGATTTCTTTTTGTTGTTTTCCTCATACAGCACCGCCCCCGACACCATCCAGTGGCTGAAGCTCGTGCCTTCGTCCTTGCCTTGCGGGATGGCGACGCGAATGGTGTGTTTGCCTGGCTTCAAATCGTTGAGGTCGAAATAGATGGGATTGGTGGCCGTGCCGGGGCACCAGCCCGAACGCGAATAGTCGGACGAGGAAAGCCCGTTCCAGAAGTTGCCCGAAACGGGGTTTTGGTCGCGGAAGGTGGCGCAGTCGCAGCGCCACGGCGTGTGGGTGAAACGCTTCACGCCGTCGATATAGATGGCGTTTTCCTTGGGGTTGAACTCGTCGCCGCCATCCCAGCCGCCGTGTCCAGTGCTGAGGTAGCGCAGGCGGACGTTGGTGATGCTGTCGGGCAACTCGAATTCCACTTCCAAGGTGTCGGTGGCAAAGAGGCGACCATAGTTTTGTCCGCTCATTTCCATGACGTTACAGGTGTTGAACAGCGGAATGGAATGCTGTCGCGGTGGTTTTTTGCCCCATTTGTCGTCACCCGGGTAGGCTACGAGGTCGAGCGATAGTTTGTGGCCGCCTTTGTCGTAATTGCCGATGAAAGCCCCGATGAGCACATCGCCGCGCAATCGGTCGCGCAACTCGCTGACTTCCTGCTTGTAATAGTTCTCTTCCGCCCATTCCAAGCCGTCGATTTGCACACGGTCGTTGTAGTGGCCTGCGCCAAACGAGGTGAAGAACCGCACCAACTCGATGGGCGGCAGGTAGTCTTTCTCAGCCTTGATGCCTTGGTATTGCTGTCCGTCTTTGCCAACAAACTGCGGTAATGCCTCGATGCCTTGCGTCAGGCCGTCCTTGAAGCTCTTGGCCTTTTCGGTAGGGATGACGAAGACGGAAGCCGAGCGGTCGTAGGCGTCGCCGTTCGAGCGTTGGTGGATTTCGGCGAAGAGCTGGTAATGTTCGGGAAATTCGGGAAGTTTTACGCGCTTCACGATGATGGTGCCGTGGCTGAAATGTATGGTGGTATCGTAGGGGATTTCGCCACTAATTGGTTCGTATTCAGCGAAGTTGATGGTCTCATCATCGAAAATGGGGATGCGGACGATGACTTTGTCCTTGCGCATCTTGGTCAATTCCTTCGAGGTCTTGCGCTCGCCTTTGTAGTCGGGAATCATGTCGACCATGGCGTATTTCTGGTCTTTCAATGATTCCAGATCCGTGACGTAAGCCCCGTTTCTCATGCAACGCACCATCACGCCTTTGAGTCTGCCCAAACCAGGCATCGGAGTGGCTTCGAAACCGAGATTCTCGGCCATCCACACCTCGATGGTGTTGGAGTTGATGCTGGTCTTATACTTTTTGCACTTGTAGCCGAGCACTTTTTCCGTACCTTCCTCGCTGAAAACCACGTTGTTGTTCGTCAAAGTGCTGGCAGTGAAATACTTCCCGTCTTCGAACTCCACGATGCTATAAACCGAGTCGGCCTTGTAGTCCACATAGGTCATGCTCTCGGCATAGCCAGGGATGGGGTTTTTCATGCTTTTTTCGCTGTCGCTGATTTTCAAGCATTTCGCGTTCTCCACCACGGTGATGAAGGCCGTGTCTTGTTCCGCGACGTCCTTGGCGTAGCTTAGGTACATAAGGGCGTGCTGCCCAAAAGAGAAACCTGCACAGAGCAAGGCGATGAGAGTGATAATAGTCTTTTTCATATAATCATGAATTTTAAATCATTGAATTTTAAATCTTTAAATCTTGAATCTTACCCCTAATACACGATAAACCCCACCACCCCCGAAAGCACAATGAGCAATATCGGATTTGCCTTGAAGAAATACGATGCCACAAAAGCCAAAACGCAGATAATCACGCTGATATTGTGTTGTCCTCGACCGAAGTCGACGAAGTTCTGTGTGTTCATCATCGAGAGGCCGGCGGCGAAGATGAGTCCGGCGATGGCGGGTTTCAGTCCTTTCAAGGTGTTGTCCATCAATGAGTTGTTTTTCTTGTTCATGAAGAGTTTCAAGATAAGGTAAACCATGATGATGGACGGCAGGCAGAGGGCAAACGAGGCCAACAGCGAGCCGCCAAAGCCCGCCGTGGTGTAGCCCACGTAGGTCGCCAAATTGATGGAGATGGGGCCAGGGGTCATCTGCGAGATGGCCACCATGTCGGCGAAGTCGGTGGTAGTCATCCAGCCGTAGTGGTCCACCACCTCGTGCTGGATGAGCGAGAGCATGGCATAGCCGCCGCCAAAACCCAACACCCCGATTTTCACGAAGACCCAAAGCAGTTGTAGGTAAATCATGGCTGGGCCTCCTCCTTTTTGGCTTTTTTATTGATGATTATTGCATAGACCAAGCTTCCCGCAATGGCGGCGAGGATGACGTAGGCCGGCGAGACCTTCAGCCACCAGATGAGAAACACCGTGGCAATGGGGATGATGGCGGTCTTCCAAGTCACCTTGGCGGATTTGATCATGCGCAGGGAAGGGGCGAGGATGAGGGCCACCACGCACGGACGGATGCCCTTGAAGATGCGTTCCACCACGGGCTGGTCGCGGTACTCGCGGAAGACCGTGGCCAAAAGCAGAATGATGGTGATGCTGGGGATGATGGCGCCGAGCATGGCAGCGAAGGCTCCTTTTGTGCCCGCCACGCGATGGCCGACATACAAGGCCGTGTTGACCGCAAACACACCCGGCAGCGACTGCACCACGGCAATCATGTCCCAAAACTCGTCGGTCGGAATCCATTTCTTCTGGTCGACGACGGCCTTCTCCACCATCGACAGCATGGCATAGCCGCCGCCGAGGGTGAAGGCCCCGATTTTGAAGAACGACCAAAACAGTTGAAGCGGTTTTTTCATGCAGCAAAATTACAAGTTTTTTGTTCATGTTTCAAAATAACGCTATCTTTGCGGGCAATATCTCTAATTCTTGATTAAAATGACCATTCTTGACGTTTCCGTTATGACCTTCAGCAGTCCCGATGCCTGGCGCTGGTTGATTCAATTTTGCATTTTGGCTGTTGCCCTTTTGGTGGGTAACTTGCTGAGGACCAAGATCCCATTCCTTAAGAAGAGCCTTCTGCCATCGGCCCTGCTCGGTGGCCTGCTGCTCCTCATCTTCAAGCAGTTTCCCGGCTGCGATGGCATCATCAACAAGCCGATGATGGAAATCGTGACATATCACGCATTGGGTCTGGGATTTGTGGCCTTGGCCTTGAAAAACAACAAGGTAGAGTCGAAGTCGTCGCCGATGAAGGTAATCGAGACCGGCGCTTTGACGGCGGGCACCTATGTCATACAGGGCATTGTGGGTCTGCTCGTTTCCATCCCGTTTTTCATGTTGGGCAAGAAACTGTTCTATGCCGCCGGCTTGCTGTTGCCCATGGGTTATGGCCAAGGTCCGGGTCAGGCCTTGAACTTCGGTAAGATCTTCGCCGGTGCTGCCGCCGACCAAGGCTTGAGCTTCCCCGGAGCCGACTTCGGCCTCTCCATCGCGGCTATGGGCTTCGTCGTGGGCAGTGTCGTGGGGGTCGTCTATATGAACATTCTGCGTCGAAAAGGCATCCTTTCGAGGAAGAAAATCGACGACGCGCAAGTCAACAAATTGGAGGATTACGAAAGCAAGGGCGAGATTCCCGACGCCGAGTCCATCGACAAACTCTC
>CAMKAR010000029.1 GCA_946410535.1 uncultured Bacteroidales bacterium | reverse complement strand
TTGTAGTGTTGCTTCAAGAATGTGGCCTGTATGCAGGTCTCTTCCTTGGTGGTGAAGGCGTTGAGGTCGCCGCCCACGTTGTCGAGGCAGCTCAATATATGGTAGGCCTTGCGGTTTTGCGTGCCTTTGAAGATGGTGTGTTCCACGAAGTGGGCGAGGCCGTTCTCATGGGTCAATTCGTCGCGGGTTCCCGTCTCGACCATCAGGACCAAATGCGCGATTTCGCCTGGCCGCTCTTTATGTATCAGCCTGATTCCGTTCGGAAGGACGGATTCTTTGTAGTTCATGAGCCTGTCGAATGATTTGTTTTCCAGTATTGTTCAAAAATCGGGCTGCAAAGATACGACATTCCCAAAACATTCTTACATTTGCGCCTTAAAATCAAAATTCTTCCAAATGAAAAAGCTTTTATTCTTATTTTTGGCGGCTATGCTCTGCATTGGGGGATTTGCCCAAACCATCGACCCGCTGCTGAGCGAAGAGATGGGCCTCCGCACTGACGACGAGATGATTAAGGTTGTCGTCATCATGAAGTCGCACTACGACCGCGCCGAGATGAACCGTCGCGCCGGCTATTACGTCAACCGCGCCGAACGCCGCGAGTTTGTGGTCAACGAGCTGAAAACGTTCGCCACGGCTTCACAGTACGATTTGCGTCATGCACTCGCTGAAATGCAACACAACGGCATGGCCTCTGAGCCTACCGTCCTCTGGATAGCCAATGCCTTGAGTTTCGAGGCCAACAAGACTTCCATCCAAAGCCTTGCGCAACGCAATGACATTGAGATGATTGGCTATGCCATCGATCGCAATTGGATTCCCGATGGCGAAGTGGCTCGTCCCGCATCGGACACGCGCGAAATCACGCCTAACGTCACCCAAGTGGGTGCCGACCAAGTGTGGGCCTTGGGCTACACGGGTCAGGGTGTGGTGGTGGCTGTCATCGACACGGGTGTCAACTACAACCACGTCGACCTTACCGAGCATCTGTGGGAAGGTGGCACCGAGTTCCCGCATCACGGCTATGACGTTTATAACAACGACAACAACCCCATGGACGACAACGGCCACGGCTCGCATTGTGCGGGCACGGTGTGTGGCGACGGCCACGGTGCCTCACAAACGGGCATGGCTCCCGATGCCACCCTGATGTGCATCAAGTGCTTGGATAGCAGTGGTAGCGGTGGCGCCCAGAATATCTCCAACGGCATCCAGTGGGCCATTGAGCATGGTTGCGACATGTTCAGCATGTCGTTGGGCGTGGCCAATTCCACCATCGCCGAGCGCACCTTGCTTCGCCACACCTGCGAGGCTGCTTTGGATGCCGGCGTGGTGGCAGCCATCGCCGCTGGTAACGAAGGCAACAGCCAATGGCAGTTTCCTATTCCTAATAACGTGCGTGTGCCTGGCAGCTGTCCTCCGCCTTATATAGATGAGGTGCAGAACGAGAATCCTGGTAAGGAAAGTTGCTCGGTGTGCATCGGTGCTGTTGACTATAACGACAATGCCGCCAACTTCACCTCGCATGGCCCCGTCACTTGGAGCAACACCGAGTTTGGCGACTATGCCTACAACCCCGGCATCGGCCTCATCCGCCCCGATGTGTGTGCCCCAGGCGTCGACATCAAGTCGATTAATTACCAGAGCAATACGGGCTACACTTCCATGAGTGGCACCTCGATGGCCACGCCTTGCGCTGCGGGCTGCATGGCCTTGATGCTGAGCAAGGACATCAACCTGACACCCGCCGACGTGTGCCGCATCCTTGAAGAAACCGCCGTGCCCTTGGCCGAAGGCAAGAGCAATATCTACGGCTTTGGCCGTATCAATGTGTTTGACGCTGTCGAAGCCATCCAGTTGGGTGCCATCAGGTATAGCGACTACGCCATCAACGATGCTTCGGGCAACAACAACCAAAAACTCAACCCTGGCGAGTCGGTGATGCTCAACCTGAGTCTTGAGAATGTCACGGAGGAAGCGGTCAGCGGCGTCACGGTAGTGCTGAGCACCGAAAACGAGCACGTCACCATCACGCAAAACACGGCCCAGTTCCCAACTTTCGCCGCCAACCAAATCCTGACGGTGAACGACGCTTTCGCTTTCAGCGTCGACGATGCGGTGGAAGCCAACGTGCAGCTGAAGTTCAACATTGATATTTCCGTCAACGGCGAGCCTACCGCTACGTTCAGTTTCAAGGTGCCGGTGTATGATTATTTGCTCCAGTATGGTGCCACCGCCGTCTTGAACGACGACAACGCCAATGGCTTGCTCAATCCAGGCGAGACCGCCGACTTACGCATTTTCGTCGACAATGCCGGTAACGAGTTGGTCCAAACCGTGGTGGGTACTTTGTCGACCGACTATGAGTTCGTCACCATACATGAAGCCGAAAAGCCCTATGGCACGATTGGCGCCGACTTGATGGGCTATGCCGACTTCAACATCACTTTGGATGCCGGTGCCCCTGCCGATTTCGCCATCCCCTTCACCCTCGACTTGGTGGATGCCAACGGTCGTCATACCGTCTTGAATTTCGACTACAAAAACGCCTGCAACGTCATCTTCTCGCTCACCGACTCCTACGGCGACGGCTGGCAAGGCAACTACCTCAACGTGAGCTATTCCGACGGCACGCCTTCTGAGCAAATGACTGTGCAGAGCGGCAGTACGGCCACTTACACGCGCAACTTGGCTTCGGGCTGCACCGTGTCGCTCACTTGGACCAACGGACAGTGGACCACGGAGTGCAGCTTCGTGATCTCTTACGAAGACGGCACGACCATTTATCAGAACAGCGGCGGCTTCAGCGGCACGCAGACCTTCGAGGTCAATTGCAGTGGCGGCAGCGGGATGCCTGAGTTCTGCGACCCCATCCGCAACTTGGCCTACGAGCTTGACGGTCAGGATGTCGTCCTCACTTGGGAAGCCCCCGAAAGCGGCACGCCCGCGTGGTATGAGGTGTATCGTGACACTGAGCTCCTCGAATTGGTTGAAGGGCTGACCTTCACCGACGCTGATGTCGAGGAAGGCGTTTACAACTACTGTGTGTACGCCGCCTACGACGGTTGCCAAAGCGAGTATGTCTGCGCCGAGGTGGAAGTTTCGTTGTGCCAAGGCGTGCAGAACCTCGACTATACCATGAACGACGACCTGCTGCTCACCCTCACTTGGGAAGCCCCCGAAGATCCTACGGGATTGGTTGAATACCAAATCTTTATGGATAATGAGCAGGTCGGTACGACGAATGAATTGAATTATGCCTTCAATGTGACTGTCGGTCAACATGATGTGGCTGTGAAAGCTGTCTTTGAGAGTTGCGAGAAAGATGCCCACGTTCAAGTTTGTGTTGTTGGCGCAGTTGAGAATCTGTCTTACAATTTGGTTGGCAACACAGCCCTCATCTGGTGGGATGAAATCGAAGGCGTTGAATATTATGAAATTACGGTCAACGGGCAGATGTCACTTGTTTCAGATATAACATATCCTTATATTGTGGAAGACGGGGTGACCACAGTCACGGTAGAACCCGTATTCGAGGGCTGTTATACGATTAAAAACGAAATCGAAATCTGCTACAGCAAGCCCGTCGAGAACCTGAGATTCGTCAAATTGGATGCTGACGGCATGTTGCATTTCCAGTGGGATGGATCGTCGAACGACAGCTATTATGAAGTCACCTGCAACGGTGCGGATGTCCAAACGGTTTATTCTTCGGATGCCGTGTTTGCTGCCGAAGTCGGAACGAACACGATCAGCGTGGTGGCGCATTCCAACTTTGGTTGCAATTCCGATCCGGTCAGCCTGACGCAAAACGTGTGCGCTGGCGTGGATGGCTTCGACTATTCGTTTGAAGGTGCCTTGGTTACCATCACATGGAATGGCGATGCAGAGTCCTATAAGGTTATGATCGACAACGATTGGCTGTTGCCCGAAACGGTTGAAACGCCGTCTTATACCACAGCCTTGGAAGGCAGTCATTTTATTGAGGTGATGCCCGACTATGGCGACGAGTGCGTGGCCTTTACCGCTCGCTTCGATTTCGAGGTCATCAATGTGGTGCCCGAAATCCGCATCACCGACGTGCGCGAAGGCAAGATAGCCACGGCTTGGAATAGTGTCGACAGAGCGCTTTCCTACAATCTCTTCCGCGACTACGAGCTGATTGCCGAAGGTCTCACCGTCATGGAATACGACGACACCGAGATGGCTCTCAATATGCAGCACTGCTATACGGTGAAGGCCGTGTACGAAAAGGGCATCTCCGCCCATTCCAATGAAGTTTGCGCCAACTATTTCGCCGGCATCGACGAAAACGACGGCATGGTCAACATCTTCCCCAACCCGACAGCCGACAAGTTCACCGTTGAGTGCGCCGGCATGAGCCAAATCGACATCTACAACGTTGAGGGCAAGCTCGTCAGGAGCTTCCAGGTGGAAGACGACAGTTGCCAGATCGACAACCTCGATAGCGGCATCTACATGCTTCGCATCCGCAAGGGCGACGAAACCCTCGTCCGCCGCGTGGTGAAGCAGTAACTTCATTTTATTGACGCGCTTTGCGTCATTGCGAACGAAGTGAAGCAATCCAGGAAACTGCCACCTCTGGACTGCTTTGCCACGCTTTGCTCGCAACGCCTCGCAGTGACGCCACCAGTTCCCGTAAACGTCATTGCGAGGAGGAACGACGAAGCAATCCAGAGACTTGTTTTTGGATTGCTTCGTTTTTCTTTTCGTGAAACGGATACCCTTTTTTCTTATTTTTGCCGATTGATACTAAAACAATGGATTGTCCGTTCATAATTGAAATAGCTTAACCATGCGCAAAGTCTTTATCTCACTATTCCTCTTGCTCGGCATCGTGGCCAATGCGTTGGCCCAACAGTCCAAAGACATCATGAAAGAGCCTATCCCCGTGGCCATGTTCCAAGTCGGGTACGCCTTCCAATTGCCGGCACTCGACACCAAGGATTTGTATGGCATCACCCATAACGTGGGCGGTGGCTTTGTCTACAAGACGGCATCGAACTGGCTGCTGACGGCCAACGGCAATTTCATTTTTGGCAGCAGGCTGAACATCGACCGCATGCAGGTGTTTGGCGAAGGCATCACCACCGTCGATGGCGAAATCATTGGTAGCGCAGGCAATATCTCCACTTTCGAGGTCAACCAGCGTGGCTTTCACTTGCAAGGGCAGGTGGGCAAGCTGTTTTCGCTCGGCCCCAACCCCAACTGCGGTATTTTCGTGCAGGCTGGCTTGGGCTACCTCCGCACTCGCATCAAGGTTGACTACCAACAGGCCTTGCTCAACACGCCTTATCAAGTGCATGGCGACTACCAATATGGCTACGACCGTATGCGTGGCGGCCCGGCGGTGCACTTCGAAACGGGCTATCTCCTGCTGAACGACACCCGTTTGCTTAACGTGAGCATCGCCCTTGAGGTGACCTATGCCCGCACCCGCGACCTCCGCGACTACGACTTCCGTGTGTTCACCAACCCCGAAACGGGCGTGATGGAACCCGTGGGCCACACCGACCCCAACAAACGCTACAACGACCTCTATTTCGGCATCCGCGTCACATGGAACATCCCGACCTACGAGCGTCAGCCCCAAGACTTCTACTATTACTAAGCGTGATGATCCTTTATACCATAGGCATCCACCTTTATTCATTCGGAGTCAGAGTGGCGGCCCTCTTCGGCAACGTCAAGGCCAAGCAATGGGTTGAAGGCCGTAAGAAACAAGGGGTCTTGAGCCTGTCGAAAGGCCCGGTTGCGGCAGAAAAGGCCGCTGAGCCAGACGCTTGGATTTGGTTCCATGCCGCCTCGTTGGGCGAGTTCGAGCAAGGCCGTCCCGTCATCGAGGCACTGAAAAAGGACTTCCCGCAATACAAGATCCTGCTGTCGTTCTTCTCGCCTTCGGGCTACGAGATCCGCAAGGACTATCCCTTGGCCGACGAGGTGCTTTACCTGCCCACCGACACGCCCCGCCATGCCGCCCAATGGGTCGGGAGGCATCACTTCGTGGCGGCTTTCTTCATCAAATACGAGTTTTGGTTCAACTACATGCGTGCCTTGAAGCAGGCGGGCATCCCCTTGTTCTACATCTCCTTGATCCTCAAGCCCGAATCGTATTTCTTCCAATGGTATGGCACCAAGTTTCGCAAGCAGTTGGGCAACGTGACGCACTTCTTTGTGCAAGACGAAACAACGGAGCAGTTGCTCCAGAAGCACGGCTTTGCCAATGTCACCGTTTGTGGCGACACGCGCTTCGACCGTGTGGCGGCCATCGCCCTGCAAGCCAAGCCTTTCCCCGACATCGAGCGGTTCATTGGCGGGCGCAAGTGCATCATCGCGGGCAGCACATGGCCGCCCGACGAGAAACTGCTGGCTCCTTTCGTCGCGACCATGCCCGACGACTATTGCCTCATCATCGCGCCGCACGACATCTCGGAAAACCATGTCGGCCAAATCATGGCCATGTTTCCCGAGGCGCAACGCTTCACGAAAATGGATCCTGACCAGCCATTAGGGCCGTTGAGCCTGTCGAAACGCCCGCAAATATTGGTGGTCGACACCATTGGCATCCTTTCCCAACTCTACCAATATGCGCGTTTCGTCTACATCGGCGGTGGCTTCGGTGTCAACATCCACAACATCCAGGAGCCGGTCACCTTCGGCTGCCCCGTGGTGTTTGGGCCAAAATACAAGAGCTTCAAGGAGGCTGTCGACTTGGTGGCGCTGCAAGGTGCGTTTCCTGTTACCAATGCTGAGGGGTTAGCCATGGTTTTCAACCGCTTGATGACCGACGAAGTTTTCTGTCAGCAGGCCTCAAAAACCTGCCTCGACTACCTTAATTCGCAGCTTGGAGCCACCAAAACCATCGTAAAAGGCTTCAAAAACGCACTTTTTTCATAAAAATTTCAGTTTTCCTTTGTTTTATTGATTTTATTGCCTAATTTTGAAGGCTGATTTCCCGTTGAAATTCAGCATTGTAAATTTTTTGCCTATGCAAGCAACCACTACCCCCTCCCAAAATCCCCGCATTGGCCTTAGTCAGGGTGACTTCAATGGCATTGCATACGAAATCATGCTTAAGGCTTTTTCCGACGCTCGGATGTTCGAGTCGTTGACGCCTGTCTTGTATGGGCAATCGAAGGCTTTTTCCTACTACAAGAAGAATTTCGGCATGGACAGCCCCAACTATTCGCTGACCCGCGATGCGCGGCAGGCGTGGGACAAGAAGTTCAACATCATCAATATCGTGGAGAACGAGTTGAAGATTGAGCCTGGCGTGCCTTCCGATGTGTCTGCCGAAATGTCGGCGCTGTCGATGAAACGGGCTACCCAAGACCTTCGCGACGGCTATGTCGACGCTTTGGTGATGGCTCCTGACAATGCTGTACTGGGGCAGAGCAACAGCCAGTACCTGCTTTCCTTCTATAAGGAGGAAACGCCGTTGCAGCTCATCGTGAACGGCTCGATGCGCATCGGCCTGGCTACCGCCGACGTGCCGCTCAGTGCCGCCATCGCTCAGCTCGACATCCGTTTCCTTGTGGCAAGGCTCACCACCTTGGCTTCGGCCTTGAAGACGGACTTCGGCATCGGTTCGCCGAAAATCGCCGTCATGGGGCTGAATCCGCATTGCGGCTCGCGTGTCGAGGGCGACGACGACAAGGTGGTCAAGGCCGTGGGCGATGCGCAGCGCAAGGGCATCTTTGCCTTTGGGCCTTTCTCGGCTGCGCAGCTTTTCGTCAATGGGCTGTGGAAGAAATACGATGCCGTGTTGGCCCTGCATTACGAGCAAGGCGTGTTGCCGCTGAAGATGCTCTCCACCGAGGGCTATGCCTATTATTGGGCCGGCTTGCCCGTGGTGTGCGCCGCGCCTTTGCACGGGCCTGGCTACGACATTGCCAACCAAAACAAGGCGACTCCCGACTCCTATCGCAAGGCGGTTTTCCTCGCCACCGATGTGGTCAACCGCCGCAAGGAGCAATAAAAAAAGGAGGCCGAAGCCTCCTTTTTTGTTGCTCCTTGTGAAAGGACTTACTTCACAACGAACTTCTGTGTGGCATTGCCGGCGCTCACGAAGTAGACACCGCTGCTCAGCGAGCTGATGTTGATGGTGTTGCCACCGATGCGGCCTTCAACGCTCATCACCTTTTGGCCCATGATGTTGTAGATCACGATCTCGGCGCTTTGGTTGAGGGTGATGTTGAGTTGGTCGACGGCAGGATTCGGGTAGAGGTTCATGCTGGTGTTGGTCACCGTGGCTTCCTCAACGCCATCATAGCCAGGGAAGAGTTCGGTCAGGTCGTAAGTGAAGGCTTGGTAGTAGTTGTCGTCCGGAATGACGTCGCCGCCGCTGCCGATGAGGAACGAGTCGGGTTCACCGTCCATCTGGCAGGCCACCACGAGGGTGTTGCCGGAGATGGCAGCTTGCGGATAGACGCATTCGCTGTATTGGTACATGAAGTCGTTGGTGAGGTTCTGCATGCGGGTCCAGGTTTGGCCATGGTCCATAGAGGCACGGCAGAAGAGCTTCATGAAATACTGGTTGCTGAGAGCGCCACCAGTGCCGTTGTGCTCGTCGAGGCCAATCCACACGGCAACCATCAGGTCGTCGTTGGCAGTCTTGACTAACACGGGCATGTCGACGGTACCGCCGTTATAGTGGCCGTGGCTGTCCTTGTCCAATGAGTTCCAATCCATGAATGTAGTGGCTGAATACGGATCCTCGAGCGGGTTTTCATATTCATCCAAAGGAGTGACATAGCCGATGAATTCGGGCCACATGTCGTGCGGGGCGTCGTCGTATCTCCACCATGAGCGGTAGATGTCGTACCACAGGTAGGCGGAGTCCATGATGAAAGGCTCGCCGGGGGTCATAGGCATCGGGTTGTTGGGGTCGCCGCCAAATTCGGGAGTGGTCGTGCCGTGGTAAGGCATGTCTTCGCTCCAGTAGCCAACGGCACCGATGAGGGGATAGTAGCTCGTCGAAGTGGCATCACCGCTACCGCCGCCAACGGCGTAGGCGAGGTGGAGCTTGCCGCTGTTGTCAAACAAGGCCGAAGTCCAGCGGGGATACAGATAACCGAGGTTCTCGCCGTAGTCGACTTCGATGCCGGGGTGATGGTAGAACTGCTTCGTGCTCCAGGTGTTGCCGTTGTCGGTGGAGGTCAGCACGATGCCGTTGCCGCGACGGGTGTTCACCACGATGCTGAGGTTGTTGCCGCCGGTGTTTTCGATGAAGTAGGCGTCTTGGCCCGAACCGTATTGGGGGCAGAATTGACGACCCAACTCGGGGATGGTCATGTACTCATCCCAAGTGGTGCCACCGTCCATCGAACGGAAGTAGTAGAAGGGGTTGGTTTGGCCATCGGGAGTCACTTCGTCCAAGGCGGTGACGAGGATGTGGATGTTCTTGTGGTCGGGACCGTTGCACATCACAGCGGGGAAGTGCGGGTTGTGCTCGTCTTGGTTGCCGGGCATCACATAGACGGGAGCCAAGTCGCCTTGAGGCAGGTTGTCCTTGTCTTCGATGATGTAGACTTCGCAGGTGTAGGTGTCGGGGTTACGCGAAACCACCACGATGCCGTTTTCGCCATAGCGGGCTGCGCAGCCAAAGCCGGTCTTGTGGTCTTCGATCTTGCCGCCGCTGGTGGTCCACTCATCGGTGTTGGGGTTGTAGATGGCGATGATGGTGCCACGGTCGGAGTGGTTCTGGTCGCCCGAGTAGACGTAGGAGATGCCCACGCAACCATCGGGGAAGTTGATCGTTTGGTTCTTGGCGGCCGTGTTGGTCTGCCAGTCATAGAAGGTGTAGTCAAGCTCGGTCTCGGTGCGAGTCATGTTGGCTTGGCTACCCACGTTTTGGAACATTTCGTTGCCCGAAACGCCGATGGTTTGGGCAGCTTGCTTCGTGCCGACGTTGCTCGACACCTTGGCCACTTGCGAGAAGCCCGTGAAGGCAACCGACATGGCCAACGCTAAAGTAAATAACTTCTTCATTTTGAATTGGTTTTAATTAATAATGATGGATAGTTTGTTGTTGTTATTTCCTTTTTTTGGAGTTTATACGAGGCAAAGATAGTGTTTTTTTGGGATTTGCAAGTTTTTTTTGGTTTTTTTTTCGTTTTGCGCCACCACGCTTTGCGTCACTGCGAGGCGTTGCGAGCAAAGCGTGGCAAAGCAGTCCAGGGGCGTTGCTTTTCTGGATTGCTTCGCTTTGCTCGCAATGACGCGAAGCGACGAATGGAGGACTAAAAAAAGAGACCCGTTTGGGTCTCTTTTTTTTCGTATGCCGTAAGTGGAAAGCTTACTTCACGATGAACTTCTGGGTGGCGCTACCGGCTTTGACGAAGTAGGCACCAGCGCTGAGGTTGCTGATGTTGATGGTGTTGCCACCAATGCGGCCTTCCACGCTCATCACTTGTTGGCCCATGACGTTGTAGATTACGATGGCCTCGTCTTGGCTGAGGATGACGTTGAGTTGGTCGACGGCAGGGTTGGGATACACGCTCATGTTGGTGACGTGGCTCACTTCCTCAACATCGAGGTTCGGGAAGAGGTCGGTCAGCTCGAAGGTGAAGCCTTGGTAGTAGCAGTCGTCGAAGGTTCCCTCGTCGCTTTGGACGTAGGTGCCCGTTTCGGAGTCAAGTTGTGCGGCCACGATGAGCTTGGTGCCAATCACAGTGGCCAACGGATAGACGCATTCCGAATAAGCGAACATGAAGTCTTTGGTGAGGTGCTCCATGTTGCTCCAGCTGAGGCCGCCGTTGTAGGAGTAGGCAGCGAAGAGCTTGAAGAAATACTTGCCGGCACCGTCCTTGTTGTTCTCGTCGAGCGAGCTCCAAACGGCCACCAAGTCGTTGTCGCTGTCGTTCACCTTGCAGAGCATCGGGAAGGCGGTGTTGCCGCAGTTGTACATGCCGTGCAGGTCTTTCAGGTCGTTCACGTTCTCGATGTTCCATGAGGTGGCGGTGTAGGGGTCTTCCCATTCGCCTTCGTCGGTCAGGGTGGTCAGGTAGCCGAAATACTCAGGCCACATTTCGTGGTTGGCGTTGCTCCAATACCAGTTGGAAAGCTCGATGTCTTGGTTGATGTAGGCGCTGTCCATGATGAAAGGCTGGCCGGGGGTGGGAGGCATCGGGTTGTTGGGGTCGACACCGAATTGTGGCAGCGAGGTTCCGTGGTAGGGCATATACTCGCTCCAGAAGGCGACGCCGCCGTATGACGGGCCATAGTGGCCTTGGTGGTCGCTATAGTTGTATTCGTAGGCCATCATGAGGTCCTTGTTTGCGGTCCAAAGGGCGGAGGTCCAACGGGGATAGCAGAACGAATTGTCGAGCAGCACGCCCGGGGCGGGGTCGTGGAAGTAGACCTTTCTTTCCCAGGTCTCGCCGTCGTCGTAGCTATAGAGCACCATGCCGTCAGTGTTGCCGGTGTTGATGACGAGGGCGAGGCAGTTATCGTCGGTGGTCTCCATGAAGTAGTAGCCGTTGGTGCCGTGCTCGGTGCCGTATTCGGCTGAGAGGTAAGGCAGGGCGACGCATTCCTTGTCCCAGGTCATGCCGTCCGACGAGCGCCAGTATCTGATGCCGTGCTCAACGCCGTCGCCGTCGGGGTCGCCGTCGTCAAACTCGGCGCCCACCATGTGGATGATGTCGCGGTTGGGGCCCGAGGTCATCACCGACGGGTGGCTCCACACTGCGCTGGCCGTGTTGATTGAATACTGGACGCTGTTGGGGGTCATGTTGTCCTTGTCTTCGACGATGAAGATCTTCAGGTCGTTGGCGGTGTGAGCG
>CAMKAR010000028.1 GCA_946410535.1 uncultured Bacteroidales bacterium | reverse complement strand
ACTAAGACGATGACCATTATACATTATTCGATAAAAATCGCTCACCCTATGTTCGGTCAAATAAGCGTCATAAGGCTCTATGTGCGACCAAAGCGTTGAAACAACAACATCCGTATCGTCCAAATGGACCACGCTGTTGTAATAGGCATGAACATTATGGCGAATTTGTTTGCAATAGCCATCGGGCACGGTGGCGAGGTCATAATAGCCATAGAAATCGTGATTCCCGAAACACACAATCACTTGTTTGTAATGGCTTGAAGCCCAATCCCAAAAGTCATAATGAGAATAAGAATTTTGGCCAGAACTCGGCTGGTCGAGATAGGCGGAGTCGCCCGCAACGAGCAGAATATCTCCCGTCACATCCAAAGGATGTTCTTCAAGCCATTTTCTATTCTGCGGGAACTCAAGATGCAAGTCACTGACATATTGTATTCGCAGTGTTAGCGGTTTGTATTCAGCAATGCACTTCATCATCTCCAATACCATATCCGTGCGTTCAACCTCATCGGATGAGATGGCACATTCCAACTCCTCGGCGATATTCGGCCTTTTTAACATCTTAGCAATCTGCTCAGAAACAAAAGATTGGACTTGCTTGTCTTCCGCCTTGAATCTATCAAAGAAATCCGCACAGTAATTAAGGACATACACCAAATCCTCAAAGTCTTTAGCCCCGCGCCAGTCGCTGCCGCCTCTTGAAAGGAGGGCATCTATCTTTGTTGCAATGTAATACGTTGGCGAAAGCCTATAAATAGTCTTCCCTGTTGGCAAAACATAAGGTTCCCGATTGCTAAAACCAGGCTTATACCATCGATTACCAAACGA
Organism: uncultured Bacteroidales bacterium; assembly: GCA_946410535.1. Next base: position 11,026 of record CAMKAR010000028.1, on the reverse strand, counting down.
CAAGACATTCTCTTCCATTGACATCACATCCACGATTTCGCCATTGAAAACCCAACGACACAGAGGGGCGTTAGGTGTTTGGTCATTCTGAAAATGCTTTTCACGAAGCAAATCCTCAAATGCAGCGTGTTCACGATATGACGTTGAATTAACGACGCAATCCACATCAATAGTCGTCCGAGGTTCGATGGCAATCGGATCCGTGGCATACGACCCAGCCATCGCTCCGCCGACATACACGAGTCTTTCGTTCAGGTCTTGCATCGCCTCTGCAATCGCTTGCAAGCGTTCATTATTGGTCTTCGGCATAACGGTCTAACCTTATTCTTAATTCTTTGATGGCAATTTCCTTTTCCCGCGCACGTCCTATGCGCAAAGTGTCTACAATCACCAGCAGTTGATACAATTCCTCATCACGCATAGCAGCTTCTGGCACAGAGGGATAAAGCGGCTCAATATGTTGGCCACGGCCAGTTCCTCTTACATAATGCCACACATAACTCTCCGTGCCATTACTGATTTCTTCACTGATGGGAGCAGCACTCACATAGGTCGGCACTCCACGACCGACACGCCCCGCCTCAACAGGAAACACATAAGCTATGCCATGAATCAAAAACTCCTGCAAAGCCAAGACATTCACCTTTTTTTTGTGGCGGTCTATCAACTGTGCTTTCTTACACCGCTCCAAACTCTTGCTCACATTTGACGCACTCATGCCCAATGAATCTGCTAATCCACGACAGGACATCGTCCTCCCTTGAGTGGTCATTTTTTTTAGTAAAACTACAATATCTTGTGGCAACATCATATTATATATCAATTATTTATAGTTAATCGTTCTCTGTTCGCGAATTGAGAACACTTGCTTTAGAAATGCAAAAATAGACATTTTTCTTGAATTTGACGCCCGTAACATAAAAAACGCCCAAGAATCGCTTCTCGGGCGTTTTTTGGAAACCAATCCGTCGATTATTCCTCCTCAGCAGGGAAAAACAGCTTCGTCCGTAGGGTGTAGCCGTTTCTCATCACGCCGTGAAGAGTAAAGGTGAGGCCTGTTTCATCTTCCTCAAACTTCATCCAACCGCTGCTGAACGGTGATTTGTCGGGGTAGTCGGTAGCCACGTTTTGTTCAAGCTGATCATCCCAATTCCAAATCTTGCCACAGACCTTCTCCGGAGAAGTGAACCACGACACCTCGCCCAAAAGCTCAAACGACAAGGTATAATCCGACATTTCGTCCAAACGGATGGTTTGGCCCACCACTTCGTAAGGAACATTCCGGAAACGGAAGATAAACGTCGGGGTGATAAATCCACCTTTGGATTCTGCACTAATGTTGAAATAGTCTTCGTATTCAGCGTAAGCCACATTCATCTCTTGTTTGTAGGTGCCAAAGACCATCTCATTCTGTGCGGGGTCAAACAGGTAAAGCGGGTCTTTCTTGCAGGACGCGAAAGAAACCACGACCAAGAGCAAGTACACTGATTTTGCAATAGTTTTCATAACATTTAAATTTTGAGTTGATAATCAATTGGTTACAAAGCCACAATCCTATCCGATAATTCGTTCCAAAGGTAGCCCGTTTTGTAAGCCTCCACGCTCTCGGCAGGGACCTTGATTTCGTTGATGGGACAATTCCATAAAAAACTTGGATTTGGCACATCAACGAGGATTTCCGGAGGGGTTGGCGCATGGCAAACCAATGTAGCAAGTCCTCGACAATCATCGAAAGCATCGTAGTAGAGGCCCGTAAGTCCTGAGCCTAATTCCACGGTGGTCAGTTCAACGCAACTCCTGAAAGCCATTTTACCGATTCGGTTCACGCCGTCAGGCAGTTTGATGGTCTTGAGTTTGAGGCAGAAGTCGAAAGCGCGAGCACCCACATATTGCACGGTGCCGGGAATCTCCACCGAGCGCAACTCTTGACGGTCATAGAACGCATAGCTACCGATGCCCACAATGGTATAGGTTTGTCCGTCGTGGGAGATTTCGGAAGGGATGACCACTTCCGTGCCGCCAAAGTCGATGGGAGGCTCAATGCCGCCGAAGTATTCCGTGACGCCTACCACCTCAGCGGTGTTTTCGGAAAGCACCTTGAAATACTGTTCGGTGCCGTCGCCGTAGGCCACTTGGATATAAGTGCTTCCATCATTGTCGCGCGAATGGGTTGCGACGACATCGGTGGGCAACGGATCCTTGCCGCAAGCCGTAAGCAGCAGCAAGACAGCCCATAACAAATTCAATTTCTTCATTTTATCTGATTTTTAACTGTTTATCAATTTGTTATTTCGTTTCGGTCTGTAGGACTGTCACACCGTGGCAGCCGCGTCTTGTTGCATTTGGGCCGAATGCGAGCCGGCGGCTACCGTAATACGACAGCCCTACAGGACCGCGATTAATGCACCACAAATTTCTGCGTCGTGCCGCCCACGGTGATGAAATACATCCCATCGGGCAGGCCGAACACGTTGATTTGTTCGGTTTCGGAGGTGATTTGGCCCGTCATTAGGGTTTGGCCCATCAGGTTGGTGATGCGATAGGTCTGGGTCGGTAGAGACGTGCCATGGCGCGTCTCTACAAAGAGGACGCCGTTGGTCGGGTTGGGATGGAAGGTAAATTGTGTCTCGTCCACAAGCATCTCGTTGACCTCGGTAGGAATGGGATTAAAATCTTCGCGCAACAACTTGATTATCTTGCCTTTGCATTCGTTATACCATAAACCCATCGCACTGCCTCCCGACAAAACCAACAAACAGCCATCATCACCGACGGGCAAAACAAATCGGGAATAGAAATTCTGGTATTCCGGTGCGTCAAATTCGATGTCGCCCAAAACCTCCAAATTCCTGTCGAAAAGGCAAATGCCCGCCGACAATTGTAATTCGCCAGATGGATACGTCTCCGTCATAAAAGAGCCAAAAATGGTGGAGTCGTTGACGACGGCCATACTCTTGCCCTTCGAGGTAATCTCGTCGCGATAAGGCACGGTCTGATGGCAAAAGCCTTCTTCATAGCGACTTACGGTGCCGTTGGTTTCGAGATGGGCAAGACAGAGATGGAATGAGTTGATCGCGCTGTTGCTGCTGCGTGTCCCGAAAAACAGCAGTTGGTTGTCGGTCAGCCAATCGGCATAGCCCTCGTCGCCAAGGGCAAACACTTCGGGGCATTGCGGCATTTGCAGCATAAACCGAAACGAGTTTTGGTACTGGAAACCAGCATCATAACAAGCCATCCCCAAGCCGCCAAACGGTCCATTGCAAAGGAAAGCGTAACCATTGCCCGTAGGCTGCTTCATAATCCTGTTGCAATAGAACGAATGTAGAGGAAACTCAGGATGGGTGAAATCAGTTTCGCCCGGCATCACATAACGGCAAGCCAAAGTATCGGCATTGGAATTGAACCGGTATAGATAAGGGTATTGCCGCCACGAATTGCCCGTGGAGCGCCGTGTGCGAAACGCCCCGCAAGCCACCACCGTGCCATCGTCGTCGAGGAACAGGTTGGGCTCGATGTAATAGCTCACCGTGTCCTGAACGTAAGGCTTGGCTTCGACAACCGCGAGGTAAGGATCGAAGACGATGGCCCAAAGCCGCTGCCCGCCAAGCGAAAGCGGGTTGAGTGTGTCCTGCCATTGGGTTCCCACGGTGAAAAAGTTGCCGTTTTCCAATTGGACCACATCGCACATTTTCAAGGTGTTGGGGAGTTCATCGCAAATGCGTTCTGCGTGGCTTCCATCAGGAAACACTTTGATTAACAAGGTCTTCGAATCCCTGTAACGGCCTTGTCGACCAATCAGAATGGCATTGCCATTGGCATCCATCGTACCAGCGTCGATGATGGTATAAGGTTTTTGGTTCGACTTGTCCAAAATGTCAATTTCCCATTGCTGCGCCACACCGTCGAGGGCTGTCATAAGCAGAAAGAGGCCTGCAAATAATGTCTTCTTCATTTTATCTGATTTTTAACTGTTTATCAATTTGTTATTTCGTTTCGGTCTGTAGGGCTGTCACACCGTGGCAGCCGCCTTGGGTTTACCATGCGCGGCTGCCGTAATACGACAGCCCTACAGGACCGCGATTAACGCACCACAAATTTCCGCGTCGTGCCGCCCACGGTGATGAAATACATCCCATCGGGCAGGCCGGACACGTTGATTTGTTCGGTTTCGGCAGCGATTTGGCCTGACATTAGGGTTTGGCCCATCAGGTTGGTGATGCGGTAGGTTTCCCCTGGTAGAGACGTTGCGCGCAACGTCTGTACAAACAAAACGCCGTTGGTCGGGTTGGGATAGAGGGCAAAACCATTTTCTGACGGTTCGTCCAAGCCATTGTGAAGATTGACATAGATGACATCACAATCATCGCGAAGGATGCCCGTGAAAAGCAGATTGCCATAATTCCAATAGCAACGCAAGCCAATCACACCATAACCATCGCCGCGCGTCATAAGTCGCTCGGGGAAGAAACTGGTCAGGTGGCCGATGCCACACACGATGGTGCCGCTGAACACATCGTTTTCGTCGCTTACCTGCAGCATCTTGAACAGCCTGCCTTCATAGTAATACATATCCACCGCGTCCACCTGCATCGTGATTTGTTCCGTGCCGACCTTGATGACCCAACTGTCGCCGGGCTGGGCATCAAGGTTATAAAGCACGGTAAAATCTTGCAAATCCTTGTTCCACCAATAGACCACACCGTCTTCCTCATAGACATATTCGCGCGTTACTTCCGAATGTTCAGCCTTATCATAGAGCGTATTGGTGCGAATGATAATCGTCACATCCTTATGGTTGATGGTCGTGTCGGCCACATATTCGAGATGCTGGTAGGTGATGCTTCCATTCTCGTTTTGGATTTCGTAGTACCATTCGGAGCCGTGGAATTCCACCAAACCACTACCGCAATCTTCCTCGATAGTACCGTTTTGCCAATACTCGCCCCAAGCCTCACGATAGGCCTCGCCAGTTTCACAAGGAACCATAATAACACCCTGCTGCTCTGCATCTTGCGGGAAAGTGTTATGTTCACATTGCGCCGGAACTGGATTATGACAGACGAAGTTGAGCCTGACTTCCAAGCTATGAATCAAAAACACTGCTTCAGCAAGATACGAAACAGAGGAACCCAACTCAACAAGGCTCAAACTCCTGCAACCCTCAAAAGCAGATCTTCCGATGGATTCCACGCCATTCGGTATCACGATTTCATTCAAACTTTCACAATTACTGAAAGCATACTTATCAATAGAAGTTACAGTTTCAGGAATGACAACGCGCTCCAATCTTCCGCAGCCCGAAAAAAGTGAACTCGAAATGGTGGTTATTCCTTGAGGAAGTATGGCTGTCTTCAAATTCCAACAATTGTCAAACGCAGCCTCCCCAATGGAAACCATATTATCAGGAAAGATGACAGACTGCAGTCCACATGAACCAAAGGCCCAGTTGCGTATGACTGACACACTTTCGGGCAACACGATTTCCGATAATACTCTACAGTCGACGAAAGCGTCTTCACCAATTTCTGTGACGGTGGAAGGTAGGGTGACCTCGGTCAAAGAGAAGCAACCGAAAAACATTTCGGAAGAAACCGCCTCAAGAGAATCGGGCAAATGTATGGATTGGAGATTATCGCAATCATAAAAAGCACGAGAACCTATTCGGGTCACCGTATTGGCTACATCAATAGAGACAATGCTTCTGCAATAGTTAAAGGCACGCTCACCAACCTCCGTCACGACGTATGTATCCCCTTCGTATTCCACCGTTTCAGGAATGACAATTTCACCTTGGGCATTTTCGCCGTCCACATGACCAATCACGCGCATATAAGGCGGGTTCATGCTGATGATCGAATACAGCAAGTCGCCCGACTGGATGGTGTCAGGAAGCTCGGGTTCCGAATACAATATGGGAAAACCTTGGTTGATGTTTGCCAAGTCAGCACTCCAAGTAGCCAGATAGGGATAACTGGGCACCGAGTCAAGCACAACTTCCGCACCAAAGTTCAATACCTCTAATAGGTCATAGTGGCCATATTGCGGTTCGTTAAGCTCCCATTCGAAGAAATAGCTTGTCGGATTGAACGACGACGAGCCAGGCAACTCCATATTACCGCAAGCGGGCAGGGAGTCCTGCTCAAGCCAGTAGCAGTTCAGGTAATGCTCTGCAACATCGCCAGCACCAAGGATGTGTCCATAGCCCTCCGCTTCAGCACCCGACGGTGTTTCGGGAACAGTGAGCGCACCCGCGTTATAGACGTTAAAGATACGCCCCGTTGAACCGCCCACAATACCGCCGATGGCTACGGTGGAATTGGCTGGCGTACTATTAGGCGCTGCGACCGTACCAAGGTTATAGGAATTGGCTATCACAGACTCGTCATTGTATCCTACCAGGCCGCCGATTTGCGTGCCGAAGTTCGATTCGGATATCACATTGCCCTTGTTGACACATTCCACCATGACACTTTCTTTCAACAAGGCGGACAGTCCCCCAACGAGTACATTCGAGTTGACATCCCTCGCAACCACCTCGCCCATGTTGAGGCAGTCTATCATCTGAACACCCCAGCTATGCCCGACAATGCCGCCGCAAAATATGGTTGAAGAGATGTTTCCATAGTTTCTGCATCCTTTGATAATCAAAGCCAAACTCTCACCATTGTGCGAATTGTCGGCACTTCCCATGATACCGCCTACATAATCATAACCTCTCACATCGGAACGGTTCTCGCAGTTCTCGATGACCGCATAACCGCCATCCACACTCATCGTCATGCAACGACCCACAATGCCGCCAGCAATGAAAAACCTTTCGGGATTCATAAACCTTACCTCGCTCACACAATCCTTGATATAAACCGTATCCGAGGGATTGTCCGTCGGATAATAGCCGCCCACAATGCCGCCGACATAGTTATTAGAATTATGCTCACGGCTGATGGAGCAATTCTGCACAGTGCAATTGATGATACTGGTGTTGTAGGCTTGTCCCACGATGATACCGACATCGCTGCCCACTTGAACGGAGGCATCCGTAACGCGAAGGTTCTTGATGACGGCTCCACGGGTATGGCCAAACAAGCCCGCATTCACATGGTTTTCACGAATAATCATCCTTTCGATGGTATGTCCGTTGCCGTCGAAGACACCCGTGAAATAAATCGGCAGGTTTTGTGAGGTTTCCTTTCCAATCACTGGCCAATCGATGGAGTCGTTCTCCACATTGAGGCAGATGTCGTCCGTGAGGATGTAATGCGCGTCGCCGCCCGAGCCAGTGTTGGTCTGCTGGGCAAGCAAAGCCAGCTGCTGAGGTGTGGCAATCTGGTAAGGGTTTCCTTCCGTGCCGTCGCCGCCCTCGTAGGCATCGGCGACCGAGCCATCCCAGCAAGGACTACCCGTTTGGGGAACATAATCACAATCATAATCACCTTCGTGATAAAGCATCTCACCATCAACGAGATAGCATCTCATGTATTCATATTCCGGGCCGTCAATTACCACTTCAGGAAACAAACCCTTTTCGTATCCGATTCCCTCAATGATGCGACCATCCATAACAGTCCAATAATCTTCAATAACACCTGTCACATATTGGGTACGATAGGTATGGCCGTTCCAAGTAACGCTACCGACACTATCGACCGTAATTAGACACGGATAATAATTTGCAACTGCGCAATACCAAGACTCACCCGCCTCGGCATTGAAATCATACAACACCGTAAACACTTCATCGGTCGGATTGTACCAATAAACAACACCGTCTTCCTCATAAACATATTCATAACCGTTGATAACGCTACAGGTGTGTCCTTGCACTTCTTCCTCCCCTGTCACCATATATTGAATGTAATGGAAAGGAGGTTCAGTGATCGGTCCTTGAGACAACACATGGAAATACCACTCCGCACCTTGGGGAGCGAAACTACCTTGCTGCGCCATGCCATTGAACGCGAAGGCGAGCAGGATTGCTAAGGTTAAAACTAGTTTTTTCATTGTCGTATGTTTTTGATTGTTATTTATCTATTCGTTTCGGTCTGTAGGGCTGTCGTACCATCCTTCGACAAACTCCGAAACCTCGGCAGCCGCTTATTGTCTTGGCTACATAGGCGGCTGCCACGGTGTGACAGCCCTACAGAACCGCGTTTAACGCACCACAAATTTTTGTGTCATATCATCTACGCTGATGAAATACATGCCCTGTGGCAAAGCCGACACATTAATCTGTTGGGTTTCAGCGGTGATTTGGCCAGTCATCAAGGTTTGGCCCATCAGGTTGGTGATGCGATAGGTTTCCCCTGGTAGAGACGTTGCGCGCAACGTCTGTACAAACAAAACGCCGTTGGTCGGGTTGGGATAGATGGTTAAGGCCTCTGAACCCGTTGAAGGGCCGTCTTCCTCAATGCCGTGTAATTCATTGTAGATAGCATCACAGTCGCTGTCGCCCATTTTGAAAACCAGTTCATCATTCTTCCAACAGCAGCGGATGCCCTCTACTTGATAACTATTGTCTTTCTGGATCAATCTTTCCGGGAAGAAACTTGTCGTATGTCCCACGCCACAGACGATTGTACCGCTGAACAAGTTGGCCTCGTCGCTCACCGTCAGTGATCGATAAGGGATTCCGTAATACTCGAATTGGCTCACGGCATCCACGTGCAAGGTGATGCTTTCCTCGCCCACACCGACTTCCCACTCATCGCCTTCCTCTGCGCCAAAGTCATACAGCACCGTGAATTCCTGCAAATCCTTGTTCCACCAATATACCACATCGTTCGCTTCATAAATATATTCTCGGGTCACTTCGGTAGATTCGCTCTTATCGTACAAGGTGTTGGTGCGGATGACGACCGTCACTTCCTTATGGTTGATGACGGTGTCGGCAACGCATTCCAGATGTTGGTAAGTAATACTGCCGTTTTCATTTTGGATTTCGTAGTACCATTCCGTATTCAAGGCCGGCCCTTCCGTCATTTCGATGAAATTGGTGAACTCCTGCCAATAAAGGCTATTGTGATAATAATCGTAACTCCCATAAGGAATGTAAACCGGGATGCTTTTGTCGACATTTTGGAAAGCCGAGCTGTGCAAATCGGGCGGAATGCTTCCAAGGCAAGTGATGCTTTGTAGCTCCTCGCAGTCTTTGAAGGCTTCCTCGCCTATATACACGACAGAGGCCGGTATGGAAACGCTCGTAATATGGCTATTATTAAAAGTTTTGGAGGCAATGGTGTCGATACCTTCGGGAATGGACACGCCACCGTCAACGAATTCACAGTCCATAAAAGCTCCATCGCCAATATGGGTTATCGTCTGAGGAAGGTCAGATGTAGCCAAAGTGTTATAAACCAAAGCATTGTCACCAATATAGATTAACGAATCCGGCAACGTGATGGAAGGGAAACTAGAAACGTGGAAAGCTGCGTCATCGATTCGCTTGACCGAATTCGGGATGACAAGAGGTTGCGACTCTTGCGCCCAAGCTGCAAAATGAAAAGCCGCCACTCCAATTTCCACCACATCATCAGGGATGACCGTGTTTTTTGTTCCCAGAAGCAAGATTTTCGACTCTCGCTCAATCAAGGCATTGCCCTCCACATAATAATTGGGATTGGCTTCGTCGACGTGTATGGTCTCCAATCCGAAGCCACTGCCCAAGCCGCGTTGGGCAATGTAGGTCACCGAAGCTGGGATCTCGTAGCTCGTGATGCGACGGTTGGCGAAGAAAGTCAATTCCTCGATTCTTGTAACGCCTTCGGGAATCGTAATGGGTCCCGTCAGGTACTCAAGCCACCAAAAAGCGCCCACGCCCATCTCTTGCAGGTTTTGGGGAAGGGTAAGCGTTCCCGTCACGCCAGAGCAGCCATAGAAAGCGAGCGCACCGATAGTGCGGATGTTGCCAGGCAAGACAAGGCTACCCGTGATGCCTCTGCAATTATAGAAAGTGCTGTCGGCAACAGCCACGAGGTCGTAGGTAACACCTTCGTGCTCAACTGTTTCAGGGAAAGTGATTTCGCCGTTTGGACGAGGATAACTACCCCAGCCGCCACTTGTTGGAGGCACCAGAGCCACCTCGTGGGCGTCGGCATCGGTGATTCTGTAGTAAAGCGTCTGCCCCGACTCGCAAGCCGCCGAGAAGTCGAAATTGGCTTGTGCGATAACGCTTAAATTGAAGGCAACAATGGCCGTGATGATTGATACTAACTTTTTCATAGGTCTAATTATTTGATTGTTAATTATTTGATTCAAAATTTAAAGATTTAAGATTTAAAGATTTACACCGCGTTGACTATTTCCTCAAAGCTCCGTGTGTCGTCCACAAGGTCCATCTTCATCTGTTTGATGCGGGTCTTGCGTTTGTAGTACGACTCGGTCTGGGTGTCTAAGAGGATGGAAATCACCGAGTTGGAGAATCCGTTCTTGGAGAGGCAGCAGATGCGCACGTCCCACTTGCCGAGTTTGGGATAGAGCGTGAGCAGGCGCTGCGAGAAGCCGTCGTACACCAAGTCGGTGAGGCTGATGAAGTCGGCCCAGTCATCGTCGCCGATGGCGAAGTTCATCGTGTCGGCGGTCATCTGCTCGCTGAGGGCCTGCGCGGTGGCGAAGACCTTGTTGCGCGAAAGGATCTTGTTGGTCATCAGCAGCTCCTTTTGCGAGAGCGTCTGCTGGTCGCGGCGCAGGTCGTCGTTAGTGCGGATGAGGTTCTCCATGTCGCTCACCAACTCGTGGATGCGGTTTTGGTCGCGCTCCACCTGGCTGCGGAACTGCTCCACGGCCAACTTGTGGTCGCTCACCTTCTTCCTCACAATCAGCACGATGACCAACAGCGCAATCACCGCTGCGGCAATGATGAGCCAGAGTTTGAGGCTGCGGTTGCGAAGCAGACTCTCCATCTCGCTCTTTTGCGCCTTCAGCTCATATTCGGCCTTGAGGCGTTGAAGGTTGTCAGAGGCATGTTCCTTGTCGACCTGCATCATGTATTGCGTGAAGAGGTCTTGGTATTCCATGGCCTGCTCGAGAT
>CAMKAR010000027.1 GCA_946410535.1 uncultured Bacteroidales bacterium | reverse complement strand
CACGACCTCAGCGTGGTGCGTTTCATGAGCGACCGCGTGGTGGTGATGTACAACGGCAAGCCCGTCGAGATAAACGAAGCGGATGCCCTGTTCGAGCATCCGCAGAATGACTACACCAAAAAACTGATTGCGGCATTGCCGGGGAGAAACGCATCCGCTTCCTATTGATTGCGAATCTTATTCCCCAAAATAAAACCAAAGATACCGGTCAGCAGGATGCCGATGGTGGTCTGCACCAAATTCAGCATGTCGACCAACGGCGACACGCCTTGCAGCACCTCCGAGTCCATGCCGGCCATGTTCTTCAGGCTCACGCCAAGGGCCTCAACATAATGCAGCAGCGACACCTCCTTGCTGAAGATGAAAGCGAAAACCAGAACAGTGAAAATGTAGGTCAAAATCATCTTGAGCATACTCTCGCCATAGCCGAAAAAGAGGTCGGAAAGGCAATTGGTAAAGATGCGCCACAGGTTGCCGATTTTGGTGGAAACCTTCACGTTGGCATCGGTCATCTCGGTCATCATGCGTCGGCGTTCCATGCGGCGACCTTGCACGTAGGCCCAGTTGGCGTCAGCCAAATAGCCCTTTTCGTTCCAGAGGCCGTTGAGGGTCTTGTAGATGTCCTCGGCATCGGCCCAACGTGCTTTCACGGCGGCGCTGGGACTCCAGTCCGACACCTGGCGGCGGTCGTTGGTGCGCACGCCCGTACCGAAGTCGTGCCAGTCGACGAGGAACTTGGTGTAGGCATCCTTGTCCTGCTGGATGATCTTGCCATTGCGCAGATTGTCACGACGGATGTTGGCACCGTCACCGAAATAGGTGTTGAAAAAGCTGCAATTGCCGAACGATGAATGCTTGAAGAGCACCACGCCCTCGAAAAAGCAGCGGTAGAAATCGCAGAAGTCGACGGTTGAATCCTCGAAGGTGGCGTTGTTGATGCGGGCATAGCGGAAGTCGCTCCACGCGATGGTGGCATAACGGAAACGGCAGTTCTCAAGGGTGGCTTTTTTGAACGATGCGCTCTGCAAAGTGGGTTCATCGGAATGACCACTGTGGTCGAAATCGCAGCTGTCCAAAACAGCCTCGTCGAAACGGCAATGCTTCAATGTGGCATTCTTGAAATTGACATTCGTCAAGGTGCAGCCGCTGAAGTCGAGGCTTTCGAGGGTTTGGCCACCGAAGTCGATGTCTTGCAATTCTTTATTGGCGATAATAGCCTGTATTTCTGATGTTGTCATGTTGTTGATTTTTTTGGTTTTTGTGTAGAGACGGTGTGTACACCGTCTCTGCACAAAAACGATTTATTAAGATTTATGTAAGATTTGTTTCCGAATCATTTATTCCAACAGGACATCGGGGCCCATGTTGTAATAGATGTCAACCGGAATGCCCGAAGCATTCACGCGGTCGAGGTCCTTTTGCAGCTCAGGACGGATGACGCAGTTCTCGCCCATCCAAGCCTTGGTGGCTTCATAGTCGCCGTTGCCTTGGTGTTGGAGGATGTCGCCGGCAAGCTTTTCAACGGCCACTTTCATCTTCTCGAAATCGATGGCATACTGACCCTGCTCATTGCGGACGAAGGCACCTTCATTCTGGAAGTAGTTGAAGGTAAGCATATTGGCCTTACCATGGGCACTGGCGGCACCGAAGCGCACCGAGCGGAAGATGCCTGCCATGAAGGTGGTATAGTTGTCTTCCATCGTGGTGTTAGTGTACTCGCCCATCTCGGCCAACTTGGTGACGAGGTAGAGGCCCAGCACATCGGCCTTGGCTTCTTCCAAAGCATTGTATTGGTTGCCAAGGGCTTCGCGCACCGTGCCTTTGCCCGTGATGGTGTTCTTGATACCCATGCCGTGGGCGGTCTCGTGGAACATCACGTTGGAGAAAAAGGCGTCAAACTTGATGTGTTCCATCGACTCGGGGGTCATCAGCTCCTTGGAGATGGGTTCAAGGATCTTCTCGAACTTGGCCTGCATGGCGTTCTTGAGCTGGAGCTTGCGGGTGCCGCGTTGCAGCTGCACGCGCTCGTCGTTGGGCAGGTTGATGGCGATGGTCTTGGAGTTGGCGTTGCAGTCGCCGGCATAGTAAACCACGTCGTAGGCAGCCAGGTCGACGTCCGAGCCGGGCACTTCCTTCTTATACTCGGCAGGCACGGGCAGTTGCTTCTGAAGTTCAGGCACAAACGAGGCGTAGCGGGCTAATTGTTTGGTCCACTCTTGGTCCTTGATGAGGATGAAGGCTTCGTGCGAGGCCTTGATGCCATAACGAGCATCCGTGTAGTTCTCGATGGGGCCAATCACCATGTCGATGTTGTTGTTGCGCACGTCCATCCATTGCATGTCGCTCTCAAGATAGTCGTCGGTGCGGAGGGCTTTGGCGCGGAGTTTCAGATACTCGGCAAACTCCTTGTCGCCAGCCAGCTCGGAAGCCTGATCAAGCAACGAGGCGGCCTTTTCGATTTGTTCGGCGAAGTAGTCGTGATACCACACGCACTTCAGGGCGCCGTTCTCGTCGCGGCGGATCATGGTGTATTGGCTGGTCTTGTTCGGATCGTCGAAGGCGTTCCATTCCTCTTCGGTCATGTCGGCGGGATAGAACTGTGCACCAGCGGGTTTGGCACCGATGCCGTCGACGAAAGGCTTGTTACCGTCGAGGCCGTCCCATGGGCCGTAGGCGATGGTGGCGAGTTTCTTGACGTCGGCATTGTCGCCAATCATTTCCATGAGTTGGGCTTTGTCGCCGTAGTTCTCTTGCCAGAAGAGGTTGTCCATGATGTCGGCGGCTTCGAAGAGCAACGGCAGCATCTCCTTTTCGTTGGCGCTGAGGTGGTCGATGTTGGTCGTCAGGGTGTACTCGGCGTACTTGTCGGCCATGTGTGTTTCTTGCTTGACAGGCTCTTGGGGCTGTTCAGGTTGTTTTTTGTTGTCGCAGGCCGTAGCGGCGATGGCCAAGGCAGCGACCAAAGTTAAAGTTTTGATTTTCATTTTTGTATGATTTAAGATTTAAGATTTAAAATTCAAAGATTTGAAATCCAAATAGGATTACGCGGCAAAGGTAATCAAAAAGTCAGATATATGCCGCATAATTATTAATGTTTACTGCTGCGAACTGAGCAGCGGACTTTTTCTGTTCCAAACAAGCAAAAAATGAAAATTCCGTCAGTCAACTGACGGAATTTAGCTAAATTGCGTCAGTTGACTGACGGAATTTACAGTTTCTCACCCCGTAAATCAGCATCCGATGGCCCTTGAAATCACCAAACGGAGAATCTCAGAGGTGCCTTCACCGATTTGCAGGATGCGTTGGTCGCGGTAGAAGCGCTCCATGTCGAACTCCTTCAGCAGCCCGTGACCGCCCATCACCTGGACGGCATTGTCGCACACCGAGGCAGCCACTTCCGAGCAATAGAGCTTGGCCATAGCAGCTTCCTTGCCGAAAGGACGGTGCTGGTCCTTGAGCCAGCAGGCGTGATAGAGCAAATTTCTGGCTGCTTCAATCTTTACGGCCATATCGGCGAGCTTGAAGGCCACCGCCTGGAACTTGCACACGGGCTTACCGAACTGCACACGTTTCTTCGAGTAGGCCAAGGCCATCTCGTAGGCACCTTGTGCACAACCCAATCCCATGGCGGCAATCGACAGGCGACCCGAATCAAGGGTGGCCAGCATGATGTGGGAGCCTTCGCCCGGCTTGCCAAGCACACAGTCGTCCATGAGGCGCACATCGTTGAAGACAAGCTTGCCAGTGTTGGAGGCGCGCCACATCATCTTGTCGTGCATAGGCGTTTGAGTGAAGCCCTCCTTTTTGTTTTCGACGAGCAGGGCTGTAAACTCCGGCTTGCCATCCTTCATGCCCGAAACGGCTTGCACCGTGGTGCCAAGCGAAATCGGCGTGGCACTATTGGTGATGAAAATTTTGGAGCCGTTGAGGTGCCACAGCGTACCGTCATATTCGGCGGTGGTCTTGGTGCCACGCGAGTCGCTGCCCGCGTCTTCTTCGGTCAGGCCGAAGCCCCAGAGACGGTCTTTGCAGAGGCGCGGCAGATAGCGTTGCTTCTGTTCCTCGGTGCCATAATCCTTGATGGGACCGATGCCGAGCGAGTTGTCGGCAGCAATGGTGGCGGCAGTGGAGCCATCCACACGGGCCAACTCCTCCACGGCGATGATATAACTCAGGTTGTCAAGCCCTTGACCGCCATATTCCTTCGGGACTGTCATACCCAAAAGACCTTGTTCGGCCATCTTGAGGGTCAGTTCCACATCGAAATGCTGGTCTTCATCATTTTGGCGAGCCACAGGTTTCACTTCCTGTTCGGCGAAGTCGCGCACACGCTGGCGCAGGGCTTCTTGTTCGGGTGTCAGGTCGAAATTCATGTATTATTCAAAATTTAAGATTCAAAGATTTAAGATTCCAACTCAATTAACTGCATTTTATTGTCCACCATCTGGCCTTCAGCGACCAAAATCTTCTTCACCTTGGCCTGCCCCGCTGCCACGATGTTGTTCTCCATCTTCATGGCTTCCACCACCATCATAATCGTTCCTTCATTCACCGTATCACCCTCTTTGACGTTGATTTTCACCACTTTGCCAGGCATAGGCGAAACAAGCCGCGACTTGTCGTTGACCGACTCCTTGCAGGCATAATCCAAGGTATCGTTGAGTTGGTCGGTGCGGAAGCAAGTGAAGTTGAGGCCATGGAAGTTGACGATGGTTTTCTGTTCATCGTTGATGGAGCAATAGACCGTCTCGGTGCGACCGTTGAGCATGATTTTCAATTGATTATTATCGCACTGGATAAACTCAACCACGAAAGGCATCTCCCCTATCGTACCCATAATCTTCTTCGCCTCGGCAGCACGAATGTTGACGGGCACTTTTTGTCCTTCCACATCAACTGTGAGCTGCATCCTATAGCGCCAATATCCAATCTCTTCCCACACGTTCTCCGTTGTTTGCCCAACGTGCTTCTTCCCAAAGTCATACATCAGGAATGCCGCAATTATATCATTGACATTCTGATTCTTATGTGCTTCATTTAAGGCGTTCAAAAGCGCGTCTTGATGGGTGGCACAAAACGAAGTATCCATTCTGTTTTCGATGAAATCATCGTTTTTGATCACTTCCCAAAGGTAGGCTTTGTTGGTGGTCAGGCCTTGGATGATGAACTGTTTCAACGCATTTCGTGCCGTCTCAATGGCGCCTTGCCGGTCTTTGGCGTGACAGACGAGCTTGGCAATCATCGGGTCGTAGGCTTCAGAGACAGAACAAGGTCCATCGATGCTGCTATCAACACGTGCCCCACGCACTTGCGGCTCGTGATAAGCGGTCACCTTGCCTGGCGTAGGCAGGAAACCGTTGGCGGGGTCTTCGGCATAGATGCGCAACTCGATGGCATGACCTTGGGGTTGTATCGTGTCTTGCGTCCAGCCCATCTCCTTGCCACGAGCAATGCGGATTTGTTCTTCCACTATGTCGATGCCCGTGCGCATCTCAGTGACGGGATGCTCCACCTGAATGCGCGTGTTCATCTCCAAGAAATAGAAGTTCAATCCTTTGTCGACCAAGAACTCAACGGTGCCCGCATTGCGATAGCCAATGGCTTTGCAGATTTTCACGGCGGTATCGCAAATCTGCTGACGTTTCTCGTCGCTCAGCGTTGGCGACGGCGATTCCTCAATGATCTTTTGGTAACGGCGTTGTATGGTGCATTCACGCTCGCCAAGGTGGATGACATTGCCGAAATGGTCGGCAAGCACCTGCACTTCGATATGGCGCGGATTCTCGATGTACTGCTCGACGAACACAGTGCCATCGCCGAAGTACTTCTCCGCTTCGCGCGAAGCGCGTTCGAGCTCCAACTGTAGGTCTGACTTTTCCCAAACGATGTGCATACCTTTGCCACCACCACCTGCCGCCGCCTTAATCAATATGGGATAAGGCAACTTGTCGGCCATGTCAAGGATTTCCTCATGGCTGCCCATCGCACCAAAAGTGACGGGGATGCCATTCTTGACAGCCACCTTGCGCGATTCAATCTTATTACCCATGAGCCGGATGGAATTGGCGTCAGGGCCGATGAAGATAAGATTGTTGGCCTCGCAAGCCTCCACAAGGTCAGGGCTCTCGGAAAGGAAGCCATAGCCAGGATGAATGGCATCGGCACCCGCATCCAAAGCGGCATCAATGATCTTCGAAACGTTGAGATAGGTGTCTTTCAGCGAGCCATTGCCCAAGGGACAGGCTTCGTCGGCCATTCGGCGGTGCAAGGCTTCGGCATCGTTGTCGGCAAATACCGCCACCGATGCGATGTGAAGCTTACGCAAGGTCTTGATGATGCGCACGGCAATCTCGCCTCGGTTGGCAACCAACACTTTATTTATTTTCTTGCTATTCATATCCATTCAATGAAACGCAAAAATACAAAAAGAAAGACAATCTTTGCAGATTGTCTTTCCATTTTTTGTGTTTGTTCATAGAGACGTGCATGGCTCGTCCCTACAAGGAATCAATACACCAAGAACTTCACGCTGGCATTGTTGGCACCCTGGTTAAGACGCAGGATGTAGGAACCGGCGCTGAGGCTTTCGGCATTGACGTTGATTTGGTGTTCGCCTTCAGTCATGCGACCCATGTTCTGGTTCATCACCATGCGGCCAGTCATATCAAACACCTGATAGCTGACATTGCAGTTTTCATTGAGCTCGAAGCTGACAATGGCTTGGCTGCTGACCGGGTTGGGATACATGCTGACAGTGATGTCGTTGACGACCTCATTGTTCTCGGGCACGCTGGCGAACTCCTTCTTATAGTTCTCGCAGCGGAACATACCACGGCCATAGGTAGCGGCATAGATGACACCAGTATTGTAAACGCCAGGATATTCGGTGACGAAGACACCTTCTTCGGTCTCGTTTTCAATCGTCTCGGTTTCGTGGAAGACGGTTTGCTGCTTAAGCTCCATGACTGGCACTTCGCCCATCATCTTAGTCTCGGCAATCCAATCAGGATTGTTGATGTTCTTCGTTCTGTAGATACCACGTTCGGTGCCGATGATGACATCGCCTGTCGCCATTTCAATCACAGAGGAGTAAACCGGCATCTTGGGCAGGTTGGCCTGCTTGCTCACGAAGGTCGGGGCATCAGCCATGGCGTTGGTCGAATAGAGCACAAATACATTGTCGGCACCATAGTTGCCACAAGTCACAATCACATTGTTGTTGTTACGCGGGTCGACGCTCACCGAAGTGATGCACTGGCCATCGATGGGGAGTTCGATTTCAGTGGTAGTCACAGCAAACAGCGAGTCGGTGATGGTACCAGAGGTTTCATCAACGACGGTATTGAGGCCAGAGACACGGAAGAGTCTGCCACTCTTCATACCAACAAACATATTGTCGCCATCGGGAGTGATAGCCATGCTCAGCGGTTCGCCAGTGAATCCAGAGTGAGCTCTGTCGGCAACCTTATACCATTGGGCTTCCACATTGAATTGGAGAGGCGTGCGCGTCATGGTAAGAACGTCGGTGAAGGCCACAAAGAAGGTGGCGGTAACGGGATCGTGCACTTCGATGGAGTCGCCAGCTGCAAGAGCAGTCGTAAGGGTGTAGTGGAAGGGGAAATTGTTGGCACCCACCACCATCACATCGGTACCGCTCGGGATTTCAGCACCTGTTTCATTGAAGAACCAAGCCGTCTCGGGATTCGTTTGGTTGTCATATTTCTCATGGAGCAGGATAGGCAAGCGGAACGAAGTGGTGCTCAAGCCAAGCGATGAATGGGAAGTGAAGTTGGTCGACACCCAGTCTTCGCCAGCGGTCTCAGTACGTTGCAATCCACCGCCCTTATAGGTGACGAAGAAAGTGTTCGGGTTGAGCACAGAAATGGCGCAAGGGCCAGCGTGTGAATCATCGTTGAAGATGCCATTGTTGGCACCCATAGGATTGATCCACAAACCAGCATTGACATCGCTGGTGTTTTCATCACCCTCAATCAACACCGTGCCATGATCAAGGCCAGCGGCAAGGATGCGGGTATCTTTGCCAGAGACGGCCACATTGAACATGCGCGAAGTGACATAATTGCGGTTGCAATTGCTGAAGGTAAACCTGCCCGTGCCCTTGAAGACACCACCATCGGTACCAATGTAGCATTCCTGGCTATTGTTGGGATTGAACACCATGGTGTGGAGACCAACATGGAGATAGTCGGGCATGTAATAATAGGAATCTGCATTGATTTGGCTGGCGAGATACAAACCACCGTTCACGGGTTTCGTAAGCGACCAGAGGTTGTAGCCAAGCACATACAAAAGGCCTTCGTTCTCAGGGTCGACAACAATGCCGTGGTTATAGAGGCCAAAGCCGGCATAAAGCGTATTGCCTTGCGAAGGTGTGACGGTCGGGAAAGCGGTAGCCCAAGTTTCGCCCTTGTCTTCAGAAACGAAAACTCCGATGTGGTTACCGTTGCCATCGATGCCAGCCACATAAATCACATTGCTGTTGGAGGGGGCAATGGCGATGTCGACCAAACCGGCGGGTTTGGGCAGCAGGCTGTCGCCTTCCAACATATTGGTACTGGTGCCGGTGTGTGAAACCATGAGGTTGATGTCGGAACCAATATAAACTTGGTTCTCGACCACGGCGACGATAGTGTTGTCGCTGCCGACTTTCACCGAAATGGCGTTGCCCGGGATGACGTTGGTCCAATTTTGGCCTTTGTCGTTGGAGCACATCAGGCCATCGTTGGTGGCCACCAACAGCGCATTGCCAGCCACGGCGATTTCATTGATATAGAGCCAAGAATCCTCAGTCGGGGCTTTGACCAATTCAAACACATCGTCGACGAGCTTGTATAGGCCGGTTCCGACGAAGCTGTTATTGTAGCCTTGTTGGTCGAGGCCATTGAACTTCACGCCATTGTTGCCGTCGCCAGTACCCACATAGATGACACCGTCGGCATCTTGAGCCATGCAGCTGACCATCAAGGCGAGGTCGCCCACCTGATGCCAGGTGATGCCGTGGTTATAGGACTTGTAGACGCCGCCACCTTTGGAGCCGATGTAAATCTGGCCATTGGTATGGCCTTCGTAAAGTCTGTTGTCGTAAAGGACAGCCGTGGTTTGGCCACCCATGTTGTCGGGGCCCATAGTGAGCCAATAGAGCGGCTTGTTGGCATCGTTCCTTGTTGCAGGAGCTTGCATTGCCTTAAGCACGTCGGCAGGATCAATCAAGCCAGTGTGTTGGTTAGCGCGAAGACTGCCCATAAAGCTCTCCGCATCGTTGTTTTGGGTGCGCGGAACATAGTGCCCACCTTGGTCAGCAACAGCCAAAGTTTGGCCTAAGACCATGATTACCAGAAGTAAACTGAAAGGTAAAAATCTCTTTTTCATATCTTGAAATTTTAATTAATTCTCTAATTACAAACGTTTTGACACTTTTTCACTTTAAATATGGTCTGCAAATATAGGACATTCTTTCAAAGAAATTACATTTTTAGGAAAAAAAATTCATTTTTTTTCTCAAAAAATCATTTTATCCCCTCGAAAGGCTCAGAAAGAAAGCATTTTATCCGCTTCAAGCCAACCCAAGCTCCCATTGGCGATTCGTACCTTGTTCCAGCCGTTTGAGGTCTCCAAAATGGTCACTTTGGTGCCTTCGTGCAACACAAACAAGTCGACACTGCTTTCGTTTGGAGTGCTCTTGACGGTCGCCGTCGGTGCCATGACGATGGCCTGGTCGTGGTTGACAGCTGTCTGTTTGAGCTGGGCAGCGAAAACGATGGAGACGGCAAAAACAACGAGGAAAACGATTCCACCGAAGAAGCCCAATTTCCGAACGCCGATGCGTCGCGAACGCAAGAACATGAACAGCGCGACCAACAAAAGGGCAAAGAACGCTATGGAGCACCACGCCCACTGGTCGCCCGACAACCTTGCCCGCGCACTTTGCCACCACCTGACATAGAAAGGCTGTGGCATGGGTTCAATCTTGTCGACAATGGCGAGATTGGCGATGGCAAGGTTGGTTTGCACGTCGTCGTTAGACGGGTCGAGCTTCAAGGCCTTCTCATAGTTGTAGATGGCCATCGGGTAGTTGTGCAGCTTGTAGTAGGCGTTGCCCATGTTGTAATAGACTGGCACCGACTCCATATCGGCGTCGATGATTTTCTGGTACATCACCACGGCAGTGTCGTAGCTGCCCGCGTTATAGGCTGCGTTGGCTTGTTCGAACCACGTGTCGCCGATGTTTTGGGCAGAGAGGTTTCCCAGAGCGGCGACGATACATAATATTAATAAGGTGTATCTTTTCATTTCAGTTTTTCCTTTCCATGATTACAAGACTTTTTCGGCTTTCGAAATCACGTCGATGCCCCGTTGGTAGAGGTCGTCCATCTTGGCCTCGGCGCTGCCAGGGGCAAAACGAGCGAACTCGCAGCTGTTGAGTGTATCGACAAATTGCTGTGTCAGCTCGTCGGGCACGTTCTTTCCCTTCATCGTTTCGCTCACCGTATCCATCGACAATTTCGAGCGCTCGATGCCGAGCTTGTCGGCAATATAACCCCAAAGGGCTTGCGACATCTCAACATAGAATTTCTCTTGGTCTTTGGATTTCAAGTAGTTGTAAGCACTCTTCAGTCTACCGCGAGCCACCTTGTCGGCCTTACGGTTGCGATTGGCTGCTGTGTCCTGACTCAGCTGTTCGCGTTGTTTGAGGGCGATGAGGAGGAGGATGAAGGCCAAAAGCAAGGCGAGAAGCACCACGAAATAGGTGGCCGAAGCGAAAAACGACGTTTGAACGGGTTTCAGCTTGGCATCGCCGCTCATGATGTGACGGATGTCGCTGCCCAAATACTTGATGTCTTCTTGGTTAGAGGCAAACACGCCACCACCTTCGTCGCCCGTGTCCTTGCCCTTGCGGACGGTAAGTTCGTAAGGCTCTGAAAGCAACGTCTGATACGACTCGCTGTTGGGATTGAAATACGAGAACCCGATGGCAGGTATCGAGAACTTGCCGGCCCGACGCGGAATGGCCAAAAACTCAGCCTTCTTCGTTCCCGTGATGCCTTGCGCGGTGACATCAGTCGTCATGCTGATCTTGGGGTCGTAGACCTCGAAATCGGGCGGGAATACGGGCTGGGGCATCTGGAGAAGCTCAATGTTGCCCGTGCCCGAAACGGTCAGCGTGATGGTGACAGCCTCGTTGGTGCTCAGCTCCGTCTTGTCGATGGACGACGTGAACTTGTAGTTGCCTACGGCACCTGCAAAGCCGTCGGGCTTACCAGCCACAGGGGCGTTTTTGACTTCGAGGCTGAGCGACTGCGTTGAGAGTTCCTTCCTCACGTTGACGATGTTCCGGTTGAAGAACGGGTCGTTGAAGAAAGCCTCGAAAGGATCCATGCTGCGGCTGTTGTTGCTCTCCGTGCGGACTTGCGCGATGCATTCCATCGTCATCGGGTCGATAGCGAGATTGCCAGCACGCTGAGGCACGACGATGACTTTCTGAATCTCGGCAGTCGTATATTCAATGCCGTTGACGTATTCGCTCGACTGCTTCAGGGTTCCGCTGTTGTCGGAAATGTCTTTGGTCCAGAAACCAGCATATGCCGGCATCTTGGAGATGGAGACCGACGACACGGGCACCTTGGTGTAGAGCTTGTAGGTGAGCACGACCTGGTCGCCGACATAGACCGACTTCTTGGACGGGACGACACGGAGGAACAAGTCCTTGCCGCTGACCTGCGGGTCGTTTGTGCCTTGCTGCGACTGTCCTTGGCTTGAAGACCCGCCACCTGAGGGAGCAGAATGGCTGCCATCGTCGGGCACCACCTTGATGTCGAACGGTTCGCTGCAGATTTTGTTACCCTTAACGGTCAGCGAAGCCGAACCGACGTTGAAGGTTCCTTCCTTATACGCTTGAAGGGCAAAGGTATAGGTAACCTTCACGCTATGCGACATCGAGCCGTTGACCATCGAGAAGCTGGAGCTTGACGACGTGAACGGGCCGCCCAACACGGTGAAGCCGTCGAACGACGGCGCTTGGAAATT
>CAMKAR010000026.1 GCA_946410535.1 uncultured Bacteroidales bacterium | reverse complement strand
GTTGGACTGGGCGCTGAGTTTTATTCAAGCTACGGCGAACACTGCCGTTTGTTCGACAACATGCAGGAAACCTATATCCACACCATGCCCGTCTATGCTAGCCTGAAATTCGCGTTTCCGCATTTGCCGGTCAGTCCCTTCATAGAAGGCCGCATCGGCTATTCGATTCCCGCTGGATATGTCACATGCAACGACCCCAATGGCGAGCATCGCTACATGTCGACGGGCTTGTACACAGGCGGCGGCATAGGCCTTAAAATCTACCGCGTCTACCTCAGCTGCGGCGTCTCCGTCATCGACGTCGTCGACTATGCCTTGGGCTTCAGCGGCGGACGCAAAGACGTGATCAGGGATTTTTACACCCGACTCTCATTCGCGTTCTGAATTGTAGAGACGTGCCGTGGCGCGTCTCTACAGTTTTATTCCCTCTACAGTTTTATTCCTCGTCATCATCGTTGATGGAGACGTTGTTCGCAACGTCCCTACCTTCCAAAACGATGACGATTTCGCCTTTTATCTCCTTCTTGGAAAAATGCTCGATGACTTCGGCCAAGGTGCCGCGTGCATTTTCCTCATGAATCTTGGTCAGCTCGCGCGAAACACTGACTTTCCTTTCGCTTCCACACACCTCGGCCAGCTGTTGCAAGGTCTTCAGCAGACGGAACGGCGACTCATAGAGAATGGTCGTATAGGGGTAGTTGGCCACCTCTTTCAGCTTGGTTTGACGGCCTTTCTTGTGCGGCAAAAAACCCTCAAAGATGAACTTCTCGGCCGGCAATCCTGAATTGACCAACGCGGGCACAAAAGCCGTAGGCCCAGGCAGGCATTCCACCTCAATGCCCCTTTTGACACACTCGCGCACCAAGAGGAAACCCGGGTCGGAGATGGCAGGCGTTCCGGCATCGGTCACCAAGGCCAAGGTCTCGCCCGCCTCGATGCGGTCGGCGATGCGTTCCACAACCTGATGCTCGTTGCGGATGTGGAAGGCCGTCATCGGCTTGCTGATGTCGAGATGGCGCAGCAAGTTGCCCGACGTGCGCGTGTCCTCGGCAAGGATGCCGTCAACCTCTTTGAGGACACGGATGGCCCGAAGGGTGATGTCTTCGAGATTGCCGATGGGTGTGGGCACAAGATAGAGCTTCGCCATAGTCATTCAAACTTTCTGGAAACCAGCTCTTTCAGCTTTAGATAGGCCTCGTTGCTGCTGTTCCACTGCAACTCGATTTTCAACTCGTTCAAGTAAATCATAGCACCGTTCAAGGTCTTGAGGTCGTTGAGGTTTTCGATGGACTTGTTGTATTTTTCCATGCTTCCGCCAAACAACTCGTTGACAAACAAAAACTTGTCGTTGATACCGATGACTGATTTCAGGTCGCGGACAGGGTTTTGCTGCAACTTGGCGGCCAACGAATGGTCCTCACGCATCATTTTTTCGCCCAAGGTCTCGCCTCCCGTCGAAAGTTCAAAGCCCAAGTCGTCGTCCTGGTCGAAAAAGCCGGCCACCGATTCCGAGTTGTGGCGTTCCATCTCCTCTTCGGCAAAGGGCATTTCATTCTCCATTTTCGGCATCTCGAAGGGGTTGTCGTGTACCAATTCCTCGCCACTCACGCGGTCGCGCTCGGGAATATCCTCTTCGGGAATGGCCTCCATCACATGCACCACACGGCCTTCGTTCGTCGGTTCAGGCTCCGGCTTCGGTTCAGCCGTTGGGATTTCTTCCTGAACGGGATCCTCGAAACGGAAGAAAAAGCCATACTCGTCGCCCAAGGGTTTGTCGTCGTCGGCAGCCTCTGTAGCAGCCTCTGTAGCAAGTGCTTGGGCTGGCGCTTCTGTTGCGGCTGGCGTCGCAATCACAGGCGCTTCCACAGCTACAACGGGTTCGGGTTCAGGCTCGGGTTCAGGCTCTAGTTCGGGTTCAAGCTCTGGTTCGAGTTCGGGTTCAAGCTCCACTTCCTCTACAGGCTCAGGTTCAGCTACTGGTTGAGGCTCTTCGATAGGTTCTGGCTTATCCGTTGGCTGTTCGGTAGGCTCGTCGTGCGTCGTGCCGTCGAAGAGGCCCATGAAGGCTTCGGGGTCGAAGTCGAAATCGTCGTCCTGCATCTCATCGCCCACATTGATGGCACAAAGCATGTCGTAGAGGGTGTGCGTGCGGTTCATCACCACGTCCAAATCGAGCAATTCAAGCGGTTTTTCGTTCCTTATCAGGTAGTTTACTTGTTGATATAACAGACTGATTTCGTGCTTGATGGAAAGCAATCTTTCTTTTTGGCTCTCAAATTTTTCGTTCATATAGGAATTATCTTTATTTTTGCTCTCTAAGAAATCGCTAAAGTACTAATTTTATCTTTCCACTGACATGTTCCTCGAAAAAGATTCTCACAATAAATCGCAAGGCTGGATTGAAGTGATTTGCGGCTCGATGTTTTCGGGCAAGACGGAAGAACTGATCCGCAGGTTGAAACGCGCAAAAATCGCCAAGCTGAAGGTCGAAATCTTCAAGCCTGGCGTCGACACTCGCTATAGTGAGGAAGACGTGGTTTCGCACAATGCCACGGCATTGCATTCCATCCCTGTGGAGAGTGCCAGCGAGATCCTTTTCTACGCCAACGATGTTGATGTCATTGGCATTGACGAAGCGCAATTCCTTGATGATGAGCTTCCTAACGTATGTGAGCAGTTGGCCAACCAAGGCGTTCGCGTCATCATTGCCGGCCTCGACATGGACTTCATGGGCAAACCTTTCGGCCCGATGCCCAAGCTGATGGCCATTGCCGAGGATGTCACCAAGGTTCATGCCATCTGTGTGCGTTGCGGCAGTCAGGCGCAGTTCTCTCACCGCACCATCGCCGGCGACAAATTGGTGGTTTTGGGCGAAACGGAAAGCTATGAGCCTTTGTGCAGGGCTTGTTATCTGAAGGCGAAGGAAGAAAAGTCACTTGCCACGGCCTTGGATGACGATCAAGACGGTGTAAATCAAAATCTTAATGTCTAAGCCAAGGCTTACGTTCTCGATGTAGAGCACGTCATATTTCAGGCGTTCGATCATCTCGTCGACGTTTTCGGCGTAGCCGTATTTCACCTCGCCCCAACTGGTGATGCCAGGCTTCACTTTCAGAAGGAGGCGGTAGTAAGGTGCCTTTTCCATGATCTTGTCGATGAAATACTGACGCTCAGGACGATAGCCGACCAGCGACATATCGCCTTTCAGCACGGTCCAAAATTGTGGGATTTCGTCGAGGCGCACCTTGCGCATGAACTTGCCGAACTTGGTGATGCGCGGGTCGTCGTCGCTCGAAAGCTGCGGCGTTCCGCTCGACTCGGCGTCGACCCTCATGCTGCGGAACTTGGCCATCTTGAAGGGCTTGCCACCTTTGCCGATGCGCTCCTGCACATAAAAGACGGGGCCTTTGGAGGTGCTTTTCACGATGATGGCGCAAACCAAGAACACGGGTGAGAGGACGATGAGCGCCAAGGCCGAAGCCACAATGTCGAAAGCCCGCTTGACCACCCTTTGCCAGATGGGCATCAGTTCGGGCGTGACCTGCACCAAGGGGGCCTGCCAGATGGCCGACTGCTTGACGCTGCCAAACACCAGGTCTTGCATGGCGGGAATGATCTTCACGTTGGCATCGGTCGTGTCGACCACGGCGAGCAGCACCTTCATCGTCTCCACCTCGGAGCGCTCAATGGCGATGATGACCTCCTCAACGTTGTTTTCCTTGATGATGCGTTCGATGTCGTTGTAGGAGCCTAAATGCGGCAAAAACTCGCCCAACTTATACTCCTTTTTGTCGTACACGTTGAGGAAACCAATCATGCGGCGGCCCGACGGCTTCACCTCCTCCTCGATTTCCTTATAGATGGCGCAAGCATTGTCGTTGCTGCCCACAATCAGCGTGTTGAACCCGATCTTTTTGCTACGGATGCGCGAAATCACCGAAGTCGTGATGATGACCCTTGGGATGTAGGTAATCAGGAACTGAAGGGTGAACAACGCGATAAACGACTGGTAATATGATTTATAGGAAGCCACTTCATCGTCGAGAATGACGACAAAAAACAAAACGATGACACCCAAAAGCGTGACAAAAAACGTCTGTCCCAGCTCTTTCAGCCTCGACTTTTGGTACACCTTCTCGTAGGCACCCGTAACGGCATGGAGGATCAGCCAACAGATGGGGATGACGATGACGCCAATCCAAAAACTGGGCGTAACGAACGAATGGGTGATGCGATCCCAATAATTGATGTAAAGGTCTTCGTGCGCCTTGCGGAAGAAATAGAACAGCGTCCACGCCAGAATGGAAGCAATCCAATCGACGACGAAATAAAGCGTTGCCAGTCTTTTCTTATTCATAACGAACGATAAAGCAGTTTCAGGTTGTCGAAATAATAGTATCGCGGCTCGTTGATCGGTGCATATGGCGGATCATATAAGGTTGTCAAATCGGAAGTGAAGTAGATCTTGAAGTAGGATGCCCTGCTGTTGTTGTTCATCTGCGGCCCGATGTTGACATACATCTTGTTCCACCGTTGGGGCTTTTCGTGGGTTTTGTCGGTGGGCGTCACTTTCACCAACGGCATCGTTACCAACTGGTAATCAAGATAATACTGTACACCAACAAAGAAAGTGTCGTTGCAGTTGTAGTCCATTTCGAGCAAGCAATAAACGCCGGAATTGAAACTCTTGTAGAAGTCGAATTCATCGACCGTGGCGATCATGAAGTCCAACGAATCGGGCGGCAGCTCCACCTTGCCCGACCAGAACGAGTTGGCCGAATGCCATGCATCAGCGCCTGTGCAACGCACGAGCATAGTGTCGCTCGATTCGTCGGGCGACAAAGTGTTGGTGGTCTCAAAATCCTCCATCCAGGCCACATTGGTGCCATCGCCGATGGGATAGTAGGTCGCCACGGGACTGAGGTTGACGATGCTATCCTCCACGAGGTTGACGCTTTGGTAGACGCAAGGCTTGTAGAAAGGATACATGTCGCGAGCGCTCGACCTGCCGTCCACCTTGATGCCCGAATAGATGGCCACCTTGTGCGAGCCATGCTTCAACACGGGGAATGTGGCAGGCAGCTCGTAGGCACCGATGAGGTTGTCGTCGACATACACCCATGCGTCGGTGATTTTCTGCGTGTTGGCGCCATAAACGAAATAGTCCGTCAGCGAGTCGACCTGAATGGATTCGATGTGGATATAGGCCGGCACGGTTTGCGAGCCTTCAAATTTCTTGCAAGAGCTGATGGCCAACGAAAAAAGGGCAAGCCCAAGCATGAAACACAGCGTAGATTTTCGAGTCATAACGATGCTATTATAAAGAGGTAACGGAAGAGGTTGGCGATTATTGTAGGCCGCCCCGTTTATTTCTTCACCTTGGCAGTGGAGGCTTCAACGGCATCGATGATGCGGTAGGCGAGCTTGAGCACGTTGATGCCGTCGTCGATGGTGACGGCAGGCGTGGTGTTGTGCACGATGGCGCTATAGAAGCTCTCCAACTCGGTCTTGATGGCATTGATGGGATGAATTTCGGGACGCTCGAAGGTGATTTGCTTCTCGGAGCCGTCGCCAAGGGTGATGGTGGCCGAAAGCGGATTGGCCTCGTCGACGTTGTCGTGGATGCGGGTGATTTCGGCCACCTTGTCCAAGAAGTCGACGGTGATGTAGGCATCGGGCTGGAAGATGCGGGTCTTGCGCATGTTCTTCAGCGAGAGGCGCGAAGCCGTCAGGTTGGCCACGGTGCCGTTCTCGAACTCGATGCGGGCATTGGTGATGTCGGGCGTGGGGCTGACGATGCTGACGCCGTTGGCGCTGACATGGCTGACTTCCGACCTGACGATGGTGAGCAAGATGTCGAGGTCGTGCACCATCAGGTCGAGCACCACGGGCACGTCGGTGCCACGCGGGTTGAACAAGGCCAAGCGATGCGCCTCCACGAAAAGCGGGCTTTTGATGAAAGGCTCAGCCGCGATGAAAGCCGGATTGAACCGCTCGACGTGGCCCACCTGCACCTTCACGCCGGCCTCGTCGGCGAGTTTCTTCAAGGCGTTGGCCTCGTCGGGGGTGGCCACGATGGGCTTCTCGATGAAGACGTGCTTGCGTTTCTGCAACGCTTTCGATGCGCATTCGAAATGGCGGATGGTAGGCGTGACGATGTCGACCACATCCACTGCGCCAATCAGTTCATCGATGGTCTCGAAGCTCTTCGCTCCCATTTCCGCCTCCACTTGTCGGGCCGTCGCCATATCGGGGTCGAAAAAGCCCACCAAGTCGTATTGTTCGATCTGTTTGATGCAGTTGAGATGGATTTTCCCAAGATGGCCTGCACCTAAGACTCCAATTTTCAGCATATTCAAAAATTTCGGCAAAAATAGTGTTTTTATCGTTCCAATGCGTCGGTTTTTAGCGTAATTTCGCGCCATAAAACCTCAGCATAAGGCCCCTGAGCCTGTCGAAGGGCCGATACAAGTAAATATGATTACCAACTTAGAAGACAACTACCGCCACAAAGGCCTTCGCAAGCAAATGGTCGACGCATTGCGCACCAAAGGCATCACCGACGAGGCAGTGTTGGCCGCCATCAACGAAGTGCCGCGCCATGTGTTTCTCGATTCCTCTTTTGTCGAATTAGCCTATCAAGACCAGGCCTTCCCTATCGGCTCGGGGCAGACCATCTCGCAGCCCTCCACTGTGGCTTTCCAAACGCAACTATTGGGTATAGAAAAAGGGATGAAGGTGCTTGAAATCGGGACGGGTTCGGGCTATCAAGCCTGCGTGTTGGCCGCCATGGGTGCCAAGGTGTTCAGCATCGAGCGGCAACGCAACCTCTTTTTCAAGACCAAGGAAATCCTTGAACAGCTGCCTTTTAGGGTAAAAGTCTTCCTCGGCGACGGTTACGAAGGCTTGCCTACCTACCAGCCTTTCGACCGCGTCATCATCACGGCGGGTGCGCCTACCCTGCCCGAAAAGCTCATCCAGCAGCTGAAACCCGGCGGAATCATGGTCATCCCGATGGACAACGCCGAAGGCGACGGGCAAACCATGCTGAGAGTCACCAAGATGGAGGATGGTTCACTAAAAAAAGAGGAGTTCGGCGACTTCAAGTTCGTGCCGATGCTGAAGGAGATTGGGAAGGATTGAAATACATTCGCAATGATAAAAGTTAGTTCTTGTGGACAGCTCGTACTGATAGACCGAAACAGCGGTAGAAAATGCTCACACGATTTTCTCTCCGATCGTAGTAGAATATCCATGCCTTGCCTGGACCATCCGTATCAAGTGAACTCGACCAGTAGAAGCCAGAGAAGCCAGCACCGTTGAGAATGTCTTGGTCTTGGTAGGCAGTGGCGGGCAGGAAAAGACTATTGCCGTTGCTCGCAGTGAAGAGTCTACCATACACGCCGTTTTGGGTCATCCAAGTACTAGTGGTGTTGTCTATCAATTCTTGCCATTGGTATTTAGTAGGGGTACACCAACCGTTGCCCCAGTTGGCCGTGGCAGCATCGTCCTCGGGCAAAAGAGTAGTCAAGTTATCGGTGAAACCGTTGTGACCATAGCTGGAATCGAAGCAGTATTTGGTCAACTGACTGTAGCCACCATTACTGTATTTGTATGTGTTCCAGGCATAATAGTCTTTCGGGATAGTATCGCCCCAAGCAAAATAGTCGCCATACTCTTCTGGGCTGTTTGCGCCCACGTTGCAGGTGGCCCACATGAGGCCGCTCGGTAGGTCAAGATCAACGTAAGGATGTCCGTTAAATATGCCATCACCTTGAGCAATGTCTTTTTTGCATCCAGCGGCACAAACCACCGCCACTGATAACATTATGGTCGCCATTACTTTCATTGTTATCTTCATGTTGATAAGTTTAGAATTAAGTTTTTTGTTCATTTCTTGAAAATACTCCCCAAAATAGAGCGGACTATTGATTTTCCGAGGCTGCGACCGATGGTCGTGGCCGTGGTGTTGATGGTCTTTTCCAGCGCCTTGCCTGCCGTCGATTTCTTCTTTCTGGTGGTCGTGCTTCTGGAGCTGGTGCTTCTCGCGCGTTCCCGCTCCTTGGCTTCCTTGGCCTTGCGTTTCTCTTCCTCTTCGGCTTCGCGTTGGAGGCGTTTCTCCTCTTGTTTTTGTTGTTCCACAAGCAGTTCGTAAGCACTTTCGCGATCAAAGCTCTTGTCGTAGACACCGTAGAGTCGCGAGTTGCGGATCAGCTTGCTGCGCTGCTCGTCGGTGATGGCCCCGATTTGGCTCAACGGGAAGAGAATCTTGGCGCGTTCAACGATGCAAGGTGCGCCTTTTTCATCGAGCAGTGAGACCAAAGCCTCGCCCGTACCCAATTCAAGGATGGCGGTTTCGGTGTTGAAATTCGGGTTGGCACGGAAAGTTTGTGCAGCCGCTTTCACCGCCTTTTGTTCCTTGGGTGTGTAAGCCCTCAGTCCGTGCAAGATGCGGTTGCCGAGCTGACCAGCGATGGCCTCGGGGATGTCGTCGGGACTTTGGGTGACGAAATAAACGCCCACACCCTTCGAGCGCACCAGTCGGATGACTTGCTCGATCTTGTCGACCAAGGCTTTAGAGGTGTCCTTGAAGAGCATGTGGGCCTCGTCGAAGAAGAAGATGAGCTTGGGCATGGGTAGGTCGCCCACTTCGGGCAACTGCGTATAAAGCTCACTCAGCAGCCAAAGCAGGAAGGTGGAATAAAGCTTCGGATTCAGCATCAACTTGTCGGCGGCCAGCACGTTCATCACACCCTTTCCGTTTTCGGTTTGGAGGAAGTCGAACACGTTGAAGTCGGGCTCACCGAAGAATATTTCTCCGCCCTCGGCCTCCAAAGCTAACAAAGCGCGCTGGATGGCACCGACGCTCACCGACGACACCGTGCCGTATGTGGTGGTGAACTCCTTGGCGTTTTTGGCCACATAGTCGAGCATCATGCGCAAGTCCTTCATGTCGATGAGGAGCAGACCTCGGTCGTCGGCAATCTTGAAGACGATGTTGAGGATGCCCGTTTGGGTCTCGTTGAGGCCAAGCAAACGCGCCAGCAGTTGCGGACCCATATCCGAAATCGTGGCTCTCAAAGGATGCCCTTGTTCGCCATACACGTCGAAGAATCGAGTGGGGCAGCCGTGGAACTGTGGGTTCTCAATACCGAACTCAGGGCAACGTTTCTCGATGAAGCTGCTCATCTGTCCAGGCTGGCTTATGCCCGAAAGGTCGCCTTTCATGTCGGCCATGAAGCAAGGAACGCCAGCCTGACTGAACGATTCGGCCAGCACTTGCAGGGTGACGGTCTTTCCCGTACCCGTGGCACCTGCAATCAGGCCGTGGCGGTTGGCCATCTTGCCAATCATATTGATGTTTCCGTTGTCGCAATGCGCGATGTAGAGTTGATGGTCGTCGGTGTACATATTGTTGAAGTGTTAATTGTTTAACTGTTTAATTGTTGGCTATTGGCAGCTGGCCACTAGCTATGGGCCAGAAGCCAAAAGCTAGAATACTATGGATTTATCTTGAACCGAATATACTTAATGGTCAGCCCTTGGTCGAGCCACATCTGCTCGTAGAAGGTGCGGATGGTCTTCACTTCGAGGTTGTCGTCGTTCGCATAAAGGTCGTCGGAGGCATAAAGCAGCGGAAGGCCTTGTTTCTCAACCACATCGTGGAGCGTGAACTCATACATGACGGGGCTGTCGGTCTTGAGGTTGAGGATGCCATCGGGGCGAACTATCTTGCGGTAGCGCTCAAGAAACTCTGGCGAGGTGAGGCGATGCCGTGCATTGCGTGCGCCTTCGCCAAGATGCGGGTCGGGAAAGGTGACCCAAATCTCGGCCACTTCGTCCTTGGCGAAGAAATGTTCAATTTGGTCGATGCGCGCACGGAGGAAAGCCACGTTCTTCAGCGCTTCCTCGTTCGATTGTTTCAGTCCGCGCCAAATGCGGGCGCCCTTGATGTCGACACCTATATAATTAATGTCGCGATGCGCACGGGCCAGGCCGACGGTGTATTCTCCCTTGCCGCAGCCCAACTCAAGCACGATGGGGTTGTCGTTATGGAAAAAGTCCTCGTGCCATCGGCCTTGCAGCGGAAAGCCTTCGGCCATGATGCGTTCATAGCTGTATTCGAACAAGTTAGGAAAAGTCTTGTTCTCAGCGAATCGTTCTAGTTTGTTTTTCTTTGACATTGTCGTTCCGTTTCATTTCTTAATCCACGCCTTGTATTCCGTGTTGGCCCTGATTTCGCGAAGCGCTGCGGTGGCTTCCTCGTCGGTGGCGTAGCGCCCGAACGAGACGAACCACTTGCTGCCGCGCAACTCGTAGAATGCGCCGCCATATCCCTCGGCCTTCAAGGTGTTGGTCAATCGGGCGGCGTTTTCCTCCTGACCAAAACACCCCGCAATGATGCGAATGTTGGCTTCGGGCTGTTCGATGACAGGTTGCCCAACAACAGAAGGCCCTTTCTCGGGTTCTTGGACCTGCTCTTGCACCTCCTGTACTTGCTCTTGCACCTCCTCCACCTGCGTTTGCTCTTGGGCTTTTTGCCACTTCGCCTCAGCCTCCTCCACCATCCGCTCCCAGTCGACGGCATATTGCGGCAGCGTATAATTCTGCGGTTCCACAACAATCTGTCGTGGCTGCCGTCCGAACCATTTCCCAAGGTCGATGACCTTGAAATAGTGCAATCCATAAACGAGAGCCGCCACAAGGCCCAACGACAGCAAAACCCACAGCCATCCCAGGCGGCGCGGCTCATCGTCGTCATCGCCATCTTTCCTGTGCACTTCCTTTTCGTCGACCGTGACGGGTGTGTTCTTGTCCTTTTGTTGCTTCTCAATCTCCACCTTGATTTCGTCTTTCGTCTTCGAGCGCAGCACTGCCTCGGGTGTGAAGTCGCACAAGCCAAAGGAATCGGCGTTGTAGTTGACCTCCTTGTCTTGCTCAAAAACAAGGTCGTTGGCCCAGTCGTAATACAACACGCCAATGTTTTTCAAGGGCAGTTTCTTGCCCCCTTTCAGGCTGTTGAAGCAGTCGGAAACGAACATCGCCAAGAGCTTTCGGGCTTCGTCTTTGGGAATGTCGTTTTGCTCAGCCATATAGTTGACCACCAGCTCGTTGTCCTCCCTCAGGTTAGGGTCGAACTCGATGCTGCTCCCTGGCATGGCGAAATGGTTGGCCACGGGGTTCACCTTGGCCGACGTCGGTTTCTTGACGAAGGCACCAAGGCCCGGCACCACCACGGTGTCGCGTACATAAAGCAGGTCTGATATGGCTTCGGCGATGGAGATCATATTTCCTTAAGTGCTTATTTCATTGTAAGACGTTCGACCTTATCCAAATCCGAAGGCGTGTCGATGGAGACATTCATCAAGTGGGTGACAGCCATCCGGATAGGGAGGCCATTCTCGAGCCAGCGAAGTTGTTCGAGCGACTCTGCCATTTCGAGTTTCGAAGGCGGCAAAGCGGCAATCCGTCTCAAGACTTCCGCCTTGTAGGCATAAATGCCGACGTGTTGATAAAAAACGCCATTTTCGAGCCATTGTTCCCGAGCCACATTGCGCATAAAAGGAATGGGGTTACGACTGAAATACAAGGCTTTGCCTTCGTTGTCCATCACCACTTTCACCGTATTGGTGCTGAACAGGGCATCCTCGTCGTCGATGCGCCTTACCAAAGAGGCTATTTGAGTCTCTTCTTCCGAGATCAAGTCGACGAGGGCGTTGATTTGCCTCGGGTCGATGAAAGGTTCGTCGCCTTGAATGTTGACAACGGCATCATATTGTGTTTCAAGCGTATCCAAAGCCTCACGGCAGCGGTCGGTGCCCGAGCGGTGGTTGGGGTCGGTGAGCACATATTGCCCGCCAAAGCCCAACACTTCGTCGGCGATGCGCATGTCGTCGGTGGCCACCACCACGGCATCAAGTTTCGATTTCCAGGCCTGTTCAACCACGCGTCGAATCATCGTTTTGCCCTTGATCATGGCCAAAGGCTTGCCTGGGAAGCGCGTAGATGCGTAACGTGCGGGTATGATTCCTAATACTTTCATAATCAAAACAATCCATTAAGTGAAGCTTCAATTCTGTCGACCACGGTGCTCAAGTCCTCGGGGTTTTCGAGTTCGAGGTTGTCGGTGTCGATGATGAGGAGTTTGCCGTCCTTATAGCCGTCTATCCACTTCTCGTAGCGTTCGTTGAGGTTGGTCAGATAGCTGATGCTGATCGACTGTTCGAACTCGCGGTTGCGCTTGGCGATGTGGCGAATCAGCGTAGGCACCGAGGCACGGAGATAAATCAGCAGGTCGGGCGGTTGCAAGAACTTGGTCATCAGCTCGAAGAGCGACTGGTAGTTCTCGAAATCGCGGGTTTCCATCAAGCCCATCGAATAAAGGTTGGCCGCGAAGATGTGCGCATCTTCGTAGATGGTGCGGTCTTGGATGACGTCTTCGCCGCTCTTGCGGATGTCCATCACCTGACGGAAACGGCTGTTGAGGAAGAAAATCTGGATGTTGAACGACCAGCGTTGCATGTCCTCAT